>JAABRJ010000100.1 GCA_011390985.1 Desulfobacteraceae bacterium | reverse complement strand
GCATCTTGGTTTCCAGCCCCACATTCCGGCGCTCCTATCGAGCGCGAACTGCATTCCCTGCCTGCTGCCATATGCAACGAGCCAGTTCATGCCGAGAGCAAAGGGCAACCGACCGAACGTTATACCCGAAGGGACCGTCAATTTCGCATTCATCGGTCAATATTGCGAGATTCCCGACGACGTCGTCTACACCATCGAGTACTCGGTCCATTCGGCGAGGCTCGCCGTTGCTTCCCTTCTCGGCTTCGCCCATGAGATCCCGCCGACATACAAGGGGCTGGAGCACTCCTACGCGCTGGTCCACGCGCTGAAGATCATCCTCCGGTAGCGTTTGCAGCGGAAAAAGGATGCCTTGGTAGAGGCTACGTGGCTTCTGCGAAACCATTGATGACAAACGGAAGCGGGTAGTGGTATTCACCCAGTTGCAGCAGATGGCAGACCCGCTTTCCGGTTTTCTGAAAGGAGATGGCGCATGAAACGATTTGGGAAAATGACAAAGTTGGCTTTGTCCGTTTTTGCTTTTGTATTTTTGATGCCGCCTCTTTTTGGATCATACCCCGGTACGGGTATTGCGCAGGAAACGGGGACTGCCAAAATTAAAGGGGTGAAGTTTATGACCATCAACTTGCTGTTTTCCGAGGTTGACGATCGTAATAAAAGACTCAGGAGAATCGCCGACTACGTGGCCGCCAACCACGTGGATGTCTTGTTGCTGCAGGAGGTGGTGGGCGGTGAACTGGTCAATACCAGAAACAGTGCCGTAGACCTCAGGGACATCCTGCGTGATGAGCATAACCTGAAGTATTTTTCGCGTTCCGCTTTTGAAACCGGGGTGCCAGACTTGCTGAGTCTGGCCAATGCCATTTTGAGCCGTTTTGACATTGAATTCAGCGACAACCATGGACTTCCGGGAGTAACCGAAGAGGAGTTCATGGGCTTTGATGTAAAGCTTGCCCGCAGGGTGTTGATGACGCGCCTGCTTGTCCCGGGGTTTGGCGAAGTCGATGTTTTCAATACTCACCTTTGCGCCCGCTGCAGCCTTGATGATCGGGAAGATCAGCTCGATGTGGTTTTTGATTTCTTGAATAAATTTCGAAAAAAAACCGGCCCTCCACGACCGACCGTTTTGGGGGGCGATATGAATTTTGATCTCTTTGACAACGACGGCAATGAAAGATTTCTTTACGAAAGAGTACTTGCCGAGGGGTTTAGCGACACCTATGCCGACTACGTCATCGCGGCAGCGGGCGCAAAGGACACCTTGGAAACACTGTGCGAGGATGAGAACAAGGCTGACGAACACTGTACGGTGGGCGTTTCAGACCTGAACGGCAGCAACGCACGGCGGATCGATTACATCTATGCGCAGGGATTCGGCCCTCCCCTTCACGGCCAGGTGGTTTTCAATCCCAATGCACCCAACGGGGTATCGCCAACGGTTTCAGATCATGCCGCCGTTGTCGTCACCCTTAAGTTGCCATTCAAGGGTGCGCTGCCCAACGTTCCCTTGCTGCTGTTTGACGATAAACAAAACTGACGGACCGGTAAAGTCGGATGATGAGCTCCCCCAATGAAAAATATCGCAGCGGCCCGGGGGACCCTTAAATTATCTGACCTCCAAGAGCTCCACATCGATTATCAAGTCCGCATTCGGGGGAACATGTTCGCCGGCGCCTTTGGGGCCGTAACCCAGGTGGGAGGGGACCATCAGCCGGCGCTTGCCTCCGACTCTCATGCCGGGCACGCCTTCATTCCAGGCCTTCATGACGTCTGAAGTGCCGATTTTAAACGATACCGGCTTGCCACGTTCTTTTGAGTCGATAAATTCCGCGCCGGTTTGGCCGTTGCCGCCCAGCCATCCCTTTAGATGGATCACCGCTATCTTGCCGACCTCTGCCTCCGCACCGGAACCCACCACAAGGTCCTCGTATTTCAAACCGCTTTCCAAAACGATTAAGCCCTGCTCTGCCAAAGGAGCGCTGGCAAAAAAGGACAACAGCGCACATACCATCATGAAGGCAGGTATTTTCTGCATAACAACCTCCCATTGCTACCTGGTAACCAGAAAAATCACTTGTACCCCCCACCATCCATCCAAAGACCCCGCGCAGGTGAGATCAATGCCTTGCGCCGTCAAGCAGCAGCAGGGGTATCCAGGGGGTTGCTGGAGGCGGCCCGCAAGATGGATCACCAAGGCGCCAGGGCGAGCCGCACCAATGCTTCTCGGCCAAGACCTTTTGCCCTTCAGCACTCGGGTGAAAGCAGTCACCGTCGTTGACGTGCACCGCTTCAAATCGGAAGTCGAAGATATCCACAAAATACGCATTGGGGAGGCGCCCGTCGTGGATGTACTCCTGCAGGACGTTCTTGAGGATGGGGTTGTAAATATCCCGAATTTTCGCATGAAATTCTTTCCTGCGTCGGCAGTTGGGGCCGTCATCCTCATGGATGGTGTTGGGGTCCTGACTGGAGTTCCCGCTTCCGCAGTCATCGTCCGGATCATTTAAAAGATTTTGACAGGGTACGAAAGGCCAGGCAACAACCTGGCACCAATTGTCGCCACGCTTGACAAACCACAGCCAGTAAATGGCGGGAATGCTGGAGACATGGATGTAGGCCCCCTTGGTAGCCTCCGATGATGCCAACACATCCAGTCCGTCGCGGTAGAAACCTTCATATTGCTCAGGTGGTGTCATATCCGCCAGGCTGTCTGCGCAAACATCGTTATTGCCCATAAGCAGGGTGATCATGCCGGCCTTGCCGGACGGTGTTGCGCCGGCGGCGGCGGCAACAATTTCATCGGCTTGCTCCTTGAAGTCATCCATTTTAGCACCACTTACCGCGTGGTTGAAAATGGCATCCCGTTCGGCATTGTTCTGGTAATAGCCGTCCGGGTCCCGATCCTCAAAGCGCTCGTTCAGACTGTAAACAATGTCGCTGCGGTTGAAGCCGGTGGACCACACCATATCATGCCTCGTTGATCCAATGGTGCCATCGGCGGCGATACCCTCACCCATCGAGTCGCCGCTGCTGAACAGGTTTGACGGCACCGGCCTGACGGCCGCGGCTGGAGTTGCCACCGCCCCGATATAGCAGGTGGTGCACAACAGCATTAAAACGAAATATTTCTTTGACACGATCAATCTCCTTCCACAAATAATTTCTCTTTATGGCCGTGTCGGTGTCATCTGGTGCGTTCCTGGATGCGGGTGCCGCAGTAAACCAAAGTCCATTAGCGTGTTGCAGGCTTCAAGGACCGAGATACAGACTCTCGCATTAGAGTGTTCAGAGGAGGCGTGGTTTTTTTCACAACAAGTTGACTGGCAAGATGCGAATTTCGGATTAAAGGGCCTCTTTGGAAAGGGGCCATTTTTATTTGGAAAATTGGGGCGGTGCGTGCAGCCAAATCCGCCGCCGCCCACCCGGGACTCTGCGGCCGCGATAGAAAGACGATCACATGATAGCGCTTATCGATCTTGATCTCAATCAAATTGCGTTTGGCAGTGGCGTTAATCCCTGGCCCTGTCCCTGCGCCTGAGTTCGATGCGGTCACAGCGAACTACCCACAGGAAGAAAATCATGAAACAGAGGATGTGGGGTACGACACCCTGCGAATTTCGACCTGCCCGTTGGTGCATGCTCCCGCGCTTTCTGGGTATTGAAGGGGGTGTGGATTCGCGTGGTATTGGGGTATTCTGAAATTACGGGGGTATGCCCGCTGTGCATGGGGCCTTGGGTATTTACGCAAGGGATGACTTGCATCTGCCAGACGATACTGAGCGGATAAAAATATATTCTATCATGCGGCTGAAAACAATTATGAAAGGCTATGCTCCTACGGGTGGTGGCGGTCCATTGGACGCTGATTTCTATGGGGAAGCGGTGGTTCCAGAGGCTTGGATTCGCCAAAATTGGTCGGGTTTCCAGGTTTTGGAGGTGTTGCCGCCTCATGGCGTTGTGGATCAGATGGTCGTCATTGCGAAAAAGGGATAACTATAAAAGGCGGGTCAGGGAGGCGCACCGGCGGGCGAGAGCGGGGTCTCGCCCACCGGTGTGCGATTGGTTAATACATGTCTTCGTCCATCTCGGGGGCCGTCGCCGCGGCCTTCTTCTTTTGGGGCTTGTCGGCGATCATGGCCTCGGTGGTCAGCATCAGAGCGGTCACCGAAGCGGCGTTCTGGAGGGCGAAGCGCACCACCTTGGCCGGGTCGATCACACCGGCGGCCACGAGATTTTCAAACTGGCCGGAATCGGCGTTGAAACCGAAATCCTCATTGCCTTCCATCACCCGGTTGGCCACCACCGAGCCTTCAAAGCCGGCATTGATGGCGATCTGGCGCAAGGGCTCCTGGAGGGCGCGCCGCAGCAGGTCAACCCCGTTTTTCTCCTCGCCGGCGGCCTCGACCTTGTCCAGGGCCGGGATGCAGCGCACCAGCGCCACCCCGCCGCCGGGCACGACCCCCTCCTCCACGGCCGCCCGGGTGGCATTGAGGGCGTCTTCGACGCGCGCTTTCTTTTCCTTCATCTCGGTCTCGGTGGCCGCCCCGATGTTGATCACGGCCACCCCGCCGACCAGCTTGGCCAGGCGCTCCTGGAGTTTTTCGCGGTCGTAGTCGGAGGTCGTCTCCTCGATCTGGGACCGGATCTGGCGCATGCGGGCCTCCAGGTCGGCCCGGCTGCCGGCGCCGTCGATGATGGTGGTGTTGTCCTTGTCGATTTTGATGTTTTTGCAGCGGCCCAGGTCGTTGAGAGTCACATTTTCCAGTTTGACCCCGATGTCTTCGGAGATCACCTGCCCGCCGCAGAGCACCGCGATATCCTGCAGCATGGCCTTGCGGCGATCACCGAAACCGGGGGCCTTGACCGCCGCGACGTGCAGCGTGCCGCGCAGCTTGTTGACGATCAGGGTTGCCAGGGCTTCGCCGTCGACGTCCTCGGCCACGATCAGGAGCGGCTTGCCGGATTTGGCCACCTGCTCCAGCAGCGGGAGCATGTCCTTCATACTCGAGATTTTCTTTTCGTTCAGCAGGATGTAGGGATCCTCCAGGGAGACCTGCATCTTTTCGGGGTCGGTGACGAAATAGGGCGAGACATAACCGCGGTCGAACTGCATGCCCTCCACGATCTCCAGGGAGGTCTCCATCCCCTTGGCCTCTTCGACGGTGATCACGCCTTCCTTGCCGACTTTCTCCATGGCCTCCGAGATCAGACTGCCGATCACGGCGTCGTTGTTGGCCGAAATGGTCCCCACCTGGGTAATCTCGGTTTTATCTTTGGTGGGCTTGGCGAGCTTTTTGAGGTCCGCCACCACAGCCACCACGCCCTTTTCGATGCCCCGCTTGATGGCCATCGGGTTGGCGCCGGCGGCCACCAGCTTCTGGCCTTCGGCATAGATCGCCTGGGCCAGAACGGTGGCCGTGGTGGTGCCGTCACCGGCAACATCGCTGGTCTTGCTGGCGACCTCCTTGACCATCTGGGCGCCCATGTTCTCGAACTTGTCGGGCAGTTCGATATCCTTGGCGACGGTGACCCCGTCCTTGGTCACCAGCGGCGAACCGAAGGATTTCTGCAGAACTACGTTGCGGCCCTTGGGCCCCAGGGTGACCTTGACGGCATCCGCCAGGGTGTTGACACCCGCGAGCATGTGCTCCCGGGCCTTTGAACTGTATGCTACCATTTTTGCAGGCATTGAACCCTCCTCCTATGTTTACCCCAGAATCCCCAGAATATCGTCTTCTTTCATAAACAGGTGCTCGACCCCATCCACTTTGATTTCGGTGCCGGAGTACTTGGAAAACAAAACCCGGTCGCCGACCTTGACCTCCGGGGCCGTCCGCTTGCCGTCGTCCCCCATGCGGCCCGGACCTGCGGCCACCACCTCTCCCTGCTGGGGTTTTTCCTTGGCCGTATCCGGGATGATGATGCCGCCGGCGGTTTTCTGTTCCCCCTCGAGTCTGCGAACGAGAATGCGGTCATTCAATGGTTTGATCTTCATAGGTGCTGAACCTCCTGTTAAAGAATTGGGTTTATAAGGGGTTATACGTCGCCGGGTTGCGCACCCCGCGGACCGCGCCGCACAGCACCGGAGAGGCGCTCGACTGCGGCGGGCATCACGCAAGGCGAACAAACCGGCAAATTTTTCAGGTTCGGGG
>JAABRJ010000099.1 GCA_011390985.1 Desulfobacteraceae bacterium | reverse complement strand
CGCCCGTCAACCGGCAGCTTTTGAAATTGCCCGCTCATCCGGCTTCATGGCGGCAAGCTTCCCCCAATTCAGTGTGTAGGGCCAAACCTGTTTTGACCCCCCAAAAACCCACCCGCCTGGCGCACCTGCCGGCTGAAGTCGCCCGTCGGGCGCTGACACTGGGCGCCGCGAAGGCCGTCATCCTGGCGGCCGGTGCGGTTTCAATCGAGGACGAACTGGCAGCGTTTTGCCACACCCCGCGCTGCCCGGCCTTCGGCCGCAGCCGCAACTGTCCGCCTTACAGCATCCGCCCCGACCAACTGAGAAGGCGGATAGGCCGTTTCGCGCATGCTCTGGTCTTCAAGATCGACGTTCCCGCCTGCCGCCTGCTGACGGAAGCCCACCACCCGGTCGCCCGCAAAATCCACAGCATCGCAGCGGCCCTGGAGCGCTATGCCCAGCGCCGGGGGGTTACCCGCCACCTGGGCTTCGGCGCAGGGTCCTGCAAACCGCTTTTCTGCCCCAGCGCAGCGGTTTGCGCGGCGCTGAGCGCGCCTTTCGCGTGCCGCTACCCGCGCGCGGCGCGCCCGTCGCTCTCGGGGGCGGGCATCGATGCCTTCAAACTGGCCCGCGACGCCGGGTGGCCAATACACCCGCTGACCGCCACGAGCGACCCGCACACCAGCCCCGATGGGCTCTTGATGGGGCTGCTGCTGCTGGGCTGAGCACCCGGCGCCTGGAGCTGCGTCCTTTTACCTCGCTCCCGTCCAACCCTCCGAAATTCAGCAAAATTCTATAGCATCGGGTCGCCACGGCCGATACAGGGAAAAGCTGCGCGGCGCCGCACAGGATACCCGAACAGGTCACGGCCCCAACGGCGGCTGCAAGCGTCGCGGCGCTCTTAAACCCGTCCTCACCCGTTCAGAGCAGTGCCATGTACCTTTCGCATTACCGTTTGGAAGCCAAACCGTTTCAGATCTGCCCGGACCCCCGGTTTCTGTGGCTGGGTGAAAAACACCTGAGGGCCCTGGGGAGCCTGCAGACCGCGGTCGAAAGCGGCGGCGGCATGCTGATCCTGACCGGCGGCGTGGGCACGGGCAAAACCATGCTGATCAATGCCCTCGTCAACAGCCTGGGTGAGCGCTTCATCACGGCCCGGGTCCCGGATCCGGGGATGGAGATTCTCGACTTCCTCAACTTTGCGGCGCACGGTTTCGGCCTGCAAGGCGCCTATGACGACAAGCGGGCTTTTCTCGCCGGGTTTACGCAGTTTCTAGACCAAACGGCCGGCGCCGACCGCCGCGCCCTGCTGATAGTTGACGAGGCCCAACGGCTGCCCCAGGGACATCTAGGCGAACTGCACCGCCTGCTGCGACCCGAAGCCTCCCGCGCGCCTGCGCCGCTGACGATCCTTTTGGTGGGGCAGGAGGAATTCCAGGATACCGTTGAAAGCGCGCCGAACGCTTTCCTGCGTGGACCAACCGCCACCCGCCACCACATCCAGCCGCTCGATGAAAAAGAAACCGCCATTTACATCCAGCATCGCCTGCGAGTCGCCGGTGCCCGCAAACCGATCTTCAGGCCCGACGCCATCCCGACGATTTACGCTTTTTCCCAGGGTCACCCCCGCTTGATCAACATCATCGCGGACCTGGCCCTGCTGACGGGATTCGTCCAGGAAAAACAGACCCTGGGGGCCGACCTGGTGCAGACGGCGGCCGCAAAATTGCGCAACCCCTTCGAGCAAGAGACCGCAGAGGTCGACGACGGCCCGGCGGTCGGGTGCGCAGCGGCGGCGCCGGCGCAAGCCCGTGAAGAGATCCCGGCAGCCGACGCCACGACCGATCCAAAGCGCCTTGAGGCGCCCGGCCCTGCAGCGCCGACGCTGGAGTTCAGCGTGCCGCTGCCGGAAGCCATCGAAGGCCGCGATGCCGAACCCCTCCGGTCGGTCATCGGGGATCTGCTCAGGGAGTATGCCGAGGAACTGGTCGAAACGTATGCCGGAAAATTGATCCAGGCTTACGATGGTGGGGGTTCGGGGCCCGAGGCCGGCCCCGCAGAAGATCAAAATTCGAATCTGGACCGGCTGCAGCCGCCGTGGCCCGGCCGGCGCGCCGATCAGCGCCAAACGGCCTTCTATTTGGCCCAAAAACGCCGGCACAAGCGCAAGGCGCTTTTTCTGGCGATCGACTACACGGTCGGCGACCGGGTGATGCGCGATTTTATCGACGATCTCAGCATCGGCGGGGTTTTTATCGAGACACGGCAGCGGTTTTCGATTGGGCAGGCGGTCACCATGACCTTTTCCCTGCCCCGCTCCCGGCGGCACTACAAGGTGGCCGGCGAAGTCATCCGGGTGGAACGCATGGGGATCGCCGTCAGGTTCCGCGAGGACATCGATTACACCTGACCTGCGGCCTTGCGCAGCTTGATCACCGCCGCGATCACCACCGCCGCCGCCCGGTCGATTTCAGCCGCGGTCGTCATGCGCCCGAGGCTGAAACGCAGCGTGCCCTTGGCCCATTCCAGCGGCAGCGCCATGGCCTCCAACACGTGCGACAGCGCCACGCTGTCGGCATGGCAGGCCGCCCCGGCGGAGGCCGCCACCTCCAATCCGATTTCCTCCAGGATGCGGTTGGCCTCGAGCCCTTTGAAGGAGACGCTGAGGGTGTTGGGCAGCCGCATTACGGGGTGCCCGTTGCGGCGGATGTCGCCGAGCGTCTCAAAAAAACGCGCCTCCAGCCGGTCCCGCAGGCTCTGCATGTGCGCCTGGTTGGCCTCCAGGTCGCGTGCGGCGATCTCGCAGGCCTGGCCCAGCCCAACGATTTCCAGCACGTTTTCGGTTCCGGCGCGCAGCCCGTTTTCCTGCCCCGCACCGTGGCAGAACTTTTCGAGGCTGACCCCGCGGCGGATATAGAGTGCCCCGACGCCCTTGGGGGCATAGAGCTTGTGACCGGCGAGGGAGAGCAGGTCGACCCCCATCGCCGCCACGTCCACCGGGATCTTGCCCAGGGACTGGGCCGCATCGGTATGCACCAGGATCCCCCGCGGACGGGCAAGGGCCGCCACCTCGGCCACCGCCTGGACGGTCCCCACCTCGTTGTTGGCGTGCATCAGGGAAATCAGGATGGTTTCGGGCCGGATGGCGGCCGCGACGTCCGCCGGGTGCACCAGCCCCTCGCTGTCAACGGGCACGAGGGTCACCGAAAAGCCCTGCGCCTCCAGGTAGCGGCAAACCGCCAACACGGCCGGGTGTTCGACGGTGCTGGTGATGATGTGACGGCCGCGCCCGCTCAGGTTCGTCGCCGCCCCGCGGATGGCATGGTTGTTGGACTCGGTCCCACCGCTGGTGAAGACCACCTCTGCGGGCGCGCAGCCCAGGAGCCCCGCCACCTGGCGGCGGGCCTGCTCCACGGCGCGCTTGGGGCGGATGCCGTACCAGTGAGTGCTGGAGGGGTTGCCGAAGGCGTTCTCCAGAAAAGGCCGCATGGCCGCGATCACCTCGGGGGCATGCGGGGTGGTGCCGTTGTAGTCGAGATAGATGGGGTGTGCCATGTGATCGCCTTTCAGCCTGAAGCCCTCAGAGCCGCAGGCGGTCCCAGAAGCCGAAGAGGACCGCCTCGTAACCCGCCGGGGGGTAGTTCCATTTCGGGCCGTAAACGTGAATCCGTTGGGTCTCGCCCGCAGCGTCGTAAACCCGCCCGCCTTCCAGGACCCAGGCCAGCAGACCGCCCTGAAGGTTGGTGACCGTGATCCCCCGCTCGGCCAGGCGCGCGGCCAGCAGACCGCTGCGGTAGCTGATGGTGCAGTAGACGATGACGGTCCGGCCGCGATAGCGCTCCGGGTTTTCCAGAAAGGCCGCCTGGGAGACAGCCCCGGGCAGCATCGAGACCGCCATCTCGGCCGGCAGGCGGGTGTCCACGAAGACCGCCGCACCCTCCTCGAACAGACGCATGGCCGCAAGCGGCGCCACATCCTGAACGGTCGGAAATTCCCGGCGGTATTCGGCGTACATGCCGTAGACGGCCGCCCTCTTGGCCTCATCGGTCATGGCGGTCTGCCCGCGGGCCGACCCGCAGGCCGCCAAAACCGCCAGCAGTATGTACCCGAGGAGCAGGTTCGCTCTAAGCTGCATCGTTTTACCTTGCGCGCTGGCCTGATGATGGCGGCTGAGACGGGTTTTGGGCTGCGGCCGGGCTGCCTTCCCCGGTTTGGCCCCCAGGCCCCGCGGCCGCGACGCCGGCCGGCGCCCACCAGAAATCGTTGCCCGCCAGCGGGTCCAGGTACTTCACCCGGCCGTCCACAAGCACGCGCGGCGCCCAGCGCAAGCCGTCCCGCCCGCAGCGCATCAGGCGATCCATGCTCATGACCCAACCCACGGCAAATCCGTGTCGGGCCACCGCCTGGCGACTGTACTCGCTGCACGACGGCAGCATGGGACATTCCCCGCGGCGCACCGCGGACAAATGATCCAGCGGCCCCTGGTAAAATGCCATCAGCGCCCCGAAGGGACTGGTCTCCGGGCCGCCCGCCGGGGGATCGGCGTGGGCGCAGGCCCCCAGCAGACTCAACGCCAGCAGGAGAAGCAGCCGCCGGGCGCTCACCCTTGCGCCCCTGCCGGAGGCGTGCTTGCGGCCCCGCCTGCAGCCCGCAGACAGCCCTGGCAGACGCCGTCCACGCGGATCTGCAGCCCCTCGATTTTGCCCGGGAGGCTCCCCCGCAGGGCGACGTCGTCCACCGGCAGACTCTCGGGGCTGAGGCAGACCAGGCTGCCGCAGATTTTACAGTAGAAATGGGCATGCCACGGATGGTGCTCGCTGGCCGCCAGGCCGTAGAAAAAGGTCCGCCCGCCGCCGCTCAGACGCTCCACCAGCCCGTTTTCCACCAGCAGGTCCAGAATACGATAGACCGTCACCCGGTTGATCCGGCTGGTGCGCCGCAGGGCAGCGAAAAGGTCCTGGGCACTGGCCGGGGCGCTGTTGCGGCCGACCGCCTCGAGCACCTTGAGGCGATTGGGGGTGTAGCCCAGCCCCGAGGACTTGAGGCTGCGGACGTAGTTGCAGTGCTGACACATGGGGATCTCTTTCAGAGGCGCGACGGCTAACCGGTTTCTGCCGGCAGCGGCCGCTCGCGCTTGGTTTTCAACCACTCCCAGGCCAGGCAGGCGAAAAAAAAGACAGCCGCCACCAGGATGATGGTCGCTCCGCAGGTGAGGTTGAAGCGATAGGAAAGATAAAGACCGACCACTGTGAACCCGCCGCTCAGCAGACCCGCGAACCCGATCATCTGCAGCAGGGAGCGGGCGTATTTTTCGGCGATAAAGGGCGGAATCGTCAGCAGGGCGATCACCAGGATCAACCCCACCACGCGGATGATGACCACCACCGAAACGGCGATCATGGCAATCATCAGCAGGTAAAGCGGCCTCACCGGGACCCCGCGGAGGCGGGCGAACTCCTCGTCGTAGGACATGGCCAGGAAATCCTGGTAGCGTCCCACCACGATGGTCAGATCCACGCCGGCGACAATTGCCATTTGCCACAGGTCCGCCGTCGGCACCGTCAGGATGCTGCCGAAAAGATAGCTCATCAGGTCGACGTTGTACCCCGGGGTCAGGTCCAGCAGGATCACCCCGATGGCCATACCCACCGCCCAGAGCACGCCGATGATGGTATCCGCGCGGTGGCGCGCCCGCAGGGTCACCAGCGCCATCAGCATCGCGGCGGCCAGCGAAAACCCCAGGGTGCCCGCCAGGTAGGGCCAGCCGAAAAAGAAGGCCAGCCCGATGCCGCCGTAAGCCGCATGGGCGATCCCGCCGGAGAGAAAGACGATCCGGTTGACCACCACCAGCGACCCGATCACCCCGCAGATGACGCTGGCCAGCAGACCGGCGGCAAGGGCGTTGCGCATGAACTCGTACTGCAGCGCTTCCAGCATGG
>JAABRJ010000098.1 GCA_011390985.1 Desulfobacteraceae bacterium | reverse complement strand
TGTGGTGGTGCACGCCGCGGTTGACGCAGGCCACCGACTTCACGTAGCTGGAAACCGTCAGCAGGTCGTGGCTGACCAGCACGATGGTGATCCGCTGGTTGAGCTCCCGCAGGAGCTGGTAAAAATCGGTCTGCCCCTGGGGGTCGATGCTGGCGGTGGGTTCGTCCAGGAAGAGGATGTCCGGTTGGCAGACCAGGGCCCGCGCTATAAACACCCGCTGCCGCTGCCCACC
>JAABRJ010000097.1 GCA_011390985.1 Desulfobacteraceae bacterium | reverse complement strand
TCGGCCGAAGAAAACCGCCGGCAGCCACAGAACAACCTGGGGGAAAATGGTTATGAGGATCAAGCCGATGATCTGCAGGAGGACGAAGGGAATGATCCCGCGGTAGATATGCATCATCGTGTAGCCCTTGGGGGCCACCCCGGCGAAATAAAACAGGGCGTAGCCGAAGGGCGGCGTGAGAAAGGAGCACTGCAGATTCACGCACAGGAGAATGGCGAACCAGAGCGGATCGAAGCCCAGGTCGAGGGCGATGGGCAAAAAGATCGGCACGGTGATCAGCAAAATGGCGGCCCAGTCGATGAACATGCCCAGAATGAAGACGATGAACATCATGATGAAGCAGACCAGCCAGCGATTGAGCCCCGAACCCACCAAGAGGTCCGAGACCACGTCCCCGCCGCCCATGCCCAGGAAAACGCTGCTGAAAAAGGTGCCGCCGATGAAAAGCAGCATGACCATGGAGGTGGTCTTGAGGGTGGCGAGGCAGGCCTTGCGGATCACCTCCCAGGTGAGCTTGCGCTTGACCAGGGCCAGGATCAGAGCGCCCGTGGCGCCCATGGCGGCCGCCTCGGTGGCCGTGGCGATTCCCATCAGGATGGTGCCCATGACCGCAAAGATCAGGGCCGAAGGCGGCAGCAGGGATTTGAGGGTCATGCCCCACTTCTTCGCGGCGGAGTACTTGGCGGCCTCCTCCTTGCTGATGGGGGGGCCCAGGCTGGGGTTGATGGCGCAGCGGACATAGGTATAGATCATGAAACAAACGGAAAGAATCAGGCCGGGCAGGATCGCGGCGGCGAAGAGGTTGCCCACCGTGGTCTCCTTCATCCCCGCCAGGCCGGCGAAGACCACCATCATAATGCTGGGCGGGATGAGAATCCCCAGGCTGCCGGCCGAACAGATCAGGCCGGCGGTCAGCTCCTTCTGGTAGCCGCGCTGAATCATGGGCGGTGCGGCCAAAAGGGTCATGCCCACCACCGAGGCGCCGATGATGCCGGTGGTGGCGGCAAAGACGGTGCACACGGCGATGACCGCCAGGCCCAGGCCGCCTTTCAGGCTGCCCAGAACCACGTAGAGGGCGTCGAAAAGCTCATCGGAGACCTTGGAGCAGTCCAGCAGGTTGGCCATGAAGATGAACAGCGGAATCGCCACCAGGGTGTAGTTGTTCATCAGCCCCCAGGCCAGGTTGGCGAACTGCATGAAGATTCCGGTGAAGTCGAAGCCGTAGTCGATCAATCCGAAAAGGGTAGCGACCCCGGCCAGGGTGTAGGCCAGGGGGTGCCCCAGGGCGATGGACAAGAGCAAGGCGGCGAACATGGCCACGGTAAGGAATTCGACACTCATGGATAGTTACCCCTTTCGGTTCAATCAGCCGTCGCTTTGAGGGCGATATGAAGGTTGCGCAGCAGATTGGCCAGGCCCTGCAGCCAGAGCAGCATAAAGCCGACGACCATCAGGATCTTGACAGGCCAGATGGGGGGCGCCCAACTGGTGGAGGCCAGCTCCTTCATGGACGCGGAGAGGAAGGCGAACTTGCCGGCGAAAATTGTCATCAGCGTCATGAAGGGAAAGAAAATCAAAAGCAGGGTGACGATCTCCAGGACCGCCTTGCTGCGGGGCCCAAGTCGGCTGCTGAAGACATCCACGCGCACATGGCCGTCATAGGCATCGGTATAGGAATAACCCAGGATGAAGTGCACCCCGTAGATGAAGATGGTCAGCTCGAAGCCCCAGGTGGTGGGAGCATTGAAGGCGTAGCGCATGAAGACTTCGTAGACCGCCACGAAGAGCATGGGCAGCATGAGCAGGGAAAACCACTCCCCGACCTTGCGGTTGAATTGGGTGATGGCATTGGCCGTTGTTTCCAGCATATGAATCGACCTCCCCCTGATGAAGACGACCCTGCCGCGCGGGGCAGGGTCGCCAGAATTGCGTGCGCGGCCGGATTATTCCGTTGTCCTGCCGCCGACGAAAATTTCATAAGGCCAGGCTGCGACACCGCTGCGGGCATCACGCCACTCGGCGAATTCGGCCAGGAAGGCTTCCTGGGAGTCCAGGACCTTTTTGACATCCGGGAACTTCTCCTTGAGGCCGTCGAGGTAGGTCTTGGTGATCGTGCGGAACTCGATCGTCGTGGCATCGTCCATCTTGACGAACTCGACCTTTTGCTTGAACAATTTCACCGCCTCGACGTTGAGGTTGTTCTGCCAGCTGTAGCTCCACAGCTGGGTCTCCTTGGCGCAGATGTCCACGATCAGGTCTTCGGGCAGCTTGTCGTAGGCATCCTTGTTGAAGAAAAGGGCGCACTGAATGCCGGGCTGGTGGACGCCGGGCTGGATGACGTACTTGGTGATTTCGTCGAAGCCCAGGGGGTAGTTCATGGCCGGGGTGGAGAACTCGGCCGCGTCGATCACGCCGCGCTCCAGGGCCAGGTAGATTTCGCCGCCGGGCAGCGGGGTGACCGCGGCACCCAGCTGGTTGAGAATGTCCATGTACCAGCCCACGGTGCGCACCCGCATCCCCTTGAAATCCTCCATCTTGGTGGCGCGTTTGTTGGAGAAGAGGCCCATTTCCTGTCCGCACTGGCCGCCGGGCAGGGCCACCATGTTGAATTGGCCGTAAAGCTCGTTCATCATTTCGGCCCCGCCTTTTTCATAAAGCCAGATGTTGTAGCCTTCGGCGTCCAGGCCGAAGGGCACCGAGGCGAAGGCCACGAAGGCCTCGTTCTTGCCCTTCCAGTAGCCCGGCCAGTCGTGGCCGGCCTGGGCCGAACCCTGGCTTACGGCGTCGAAACTCTGCATGGCCGGGACCAGCTCGCCGGCGGAAAAGGGCTTGATGTCCAGCCGGCCGGCGGAGGCCAAACGCACGCTGTCGCAGAAGTGGGCCGCCACATCGTAGAAAAGGATGCCCTTGTCCCACGGCATGACCATCTTCCAGCGGATGGTTTCGGTGGAGGGTTTGAAATCAACTTTTTTGGCCACCTCGGAGCGTTTGTCCGCGCCGAATTTCTGCCGCTTCTCGGCCGCCTGGGCATAGGAAAGCGCAAAGCACAGGCTCAACATTACACATACTCCCGTTTTCAAATACTTTTTCATTTCCTCAATCCCTCCCTCTGGTGCAATTGGTATAAGTTTGGCTGAACCGGTAAAACAGGTTTGATTGGCAATTCCGCCTGACCCAATCATTGAGCCCATCTACCGGCCACCCGTCCGTGGCCTCGATCTTCATTTAAGCCCCGCACGGCATGGCAGGGCCGACCAACCC
>JAABRJ010000096.1 GCA_011390985.1 Desulfobacteraceae bacterium | reverse complement strand
GGTAATACCAATTGCTATTTGAAAATTTTCCGGCTGTCAAGGAAAAACTGCTTGAAATTGAAAAATATGAATGTTATTAGTGACTAATATGAATTTTGAAAGTATCGGATTGAAATATTCATCAGGTTTTTAATTGTTTGCATTGGTCTGACCATATGCCAGACCCGTCTCAAGGGATGAGCCGACAGGATGGATAGAAACTTGGTTTTGGTAGGGACGAGTATGCCAGGGAGGTGCTTGGGTGTCAATGGCAACGGCACCGCAAGATGTTGATGCCCAACAACATTGGGGAAGTGAGGCCGACTCAACGGGTCGCCGCCGCGGTTGCGAGATGCAGCCCAGTGCAAAAATCGGGCTTCTTCACGCCGCCATCAGATTTGGGCCTTGAGCGTTTGCCACATGTCGCGCACCGCCCGGGTGGCCGCTGCGTCCGGGGCGTATTCGACCACCGTCTGGCCGTTGACCATGGCGTATGTGAAAACCGGGTCGAAGGGGACCGTTCCTAAAAAGGCCATGCCTTTGCTGCGGGAAAACGCCTCGATTTCGCGGCTGACCTCCGGGTTGAGGTCCGCCTTGTTGATGCAGAGCATGGGGCGCACCTTGAAGTGCTCGGCCAGCTGGATGACCCGCTGCATGTCGTGGCGGCCCGAAACCGTCGGTTCGGTGACGATCAGCACGGCGCTGGCGCCGCCGATGGAGGCGATCACCGGGCAGCCGACCCCCGGCGGGCCGTCGGTCAGCAGCAGGCTGAGCCCTCTCTTTTCGGCCAGCTGGCGGGCCTCGCGGCGCACCAGGGAGACCAGCTTGCCCGAATTTTCCTCGGCGATATGCAGCTGGGCGTGCACCATCGGGCCGAAGCGGGTTTCGGACAGGTACCATTCGCCGCAGGTGTTGAGCGGGAAATCAATCGCCTTTTCCGGGCAGAAATGGACGCACACGCCGCAGCCTTCGCAGTCGATCGGATTGACCCTGAAATTCTCATCGATGGCGTCAAAGCGGCACATCTCGCGGCAGGTGCCGCATGCCGTGCAGCGCTGCGGATCGATGACCGCCGTGCGGCCGGAGATGAAGTCGTGGCGCTCCTGCACCTCGGGGTTCATGATCAGGTGCAGGTCGGCTGCATCCACATCGGCGTCGCACAGGACCTTGTCTTCGGCCAGGGCGGCAAACGCCGCAATCAGGCTGGTTTTCCCGGTGCCGCCCTTGCCGCTGATGATAATCAATTCCTTCATTCCGATTTCGCCCCCGTATGTTTGACGATGGCCGCGATGGCCTCGAAGAGTTGCACGAATTTGGGCTTCCATTCCGGCAGCGCCGTCACCACCAACTCGCCGCGGGAATAGGCCTCGGCGATCCGCCGGTCGAACGGGATCTCCATCAGGATGGGGAGGCCTTCCTCGCGGGCATAGGCCCGGACGCGATCGTCGCCCATGTCGGCGCGGTTGATCACCAGTCCGCACGGCAGCCCTAAAGCGCGCACGGCCCCCACCGCAAGTTTGAGATCGTGCAGGCCGAAAGGGGTCGGCTCCGTCACCAGCAGCACGAAATCGGTGGCTTTCATGGCCGCGATGACCGGGCAGGAGGTCCCCGGCGGGGCGTCGATGATGGTCAGACCCCCCGGGCGCGTGCGGGCCCGCACGGCCTTGATCAGCGGCGGGGACATGGCCTCGCCGATGTGCAGCCGGCCGTGGACGAATTCGACCCCGTTGCTGTGACCGCTTTCGATCACGCCCAGCTCACGGCCGACCTCGGTGATGGCGTCCACGGGGCAGACCGCCATGCAGCCGCCGCAGCTGTGGCAAAGCTCGTGAAACGGCAGCACCGTCTCCCCCAAGACCACGATCGCCTTGAATACGCAAATCTCGCCGCACTGGCCGCATAAGGTGCATTTGTCTTCATCCACCACCGGCACCGGCATGGTCACAATTTCAGCCGGGCTCAGGGTGGGGCGGAGAAAAAGGTGGGCGTTGGGTTCTTCCACGTCGCAGTCCAGCAGTTGGACCCCGTTGCCGAGGGCCACTGCCAGGTTGGTTGCGACCGTGGTTTTGCCGGTCCCGCCCTTTCCGCTGGCAATACTGATAATCATATCGGGATGCTCCGTAACAGGTTGATGGTTTTGGGCGGATGCGCGCGGAGTCTGCCGCTTGCCGATCAGGGGCGGTTGTCTGACCGGGGGTGCGCTTGGCGCCTGCCGGGCAGCATGAACCGCGGCCGGTCGAGCCGCCCCTGCAGAAAGGCCTGCAGGACCTCCTGGGCCGGTCCGGATATCCCCTGAACGAGGCGCAGGCGCGGCTCGGCCGCGAGCAGGCGCTCGAAGGGGCGCGATACCGCACCACAAATAAGGACATCCGCCTTGAGACCCCAAATCCGGAAACAGCGCCGGGAGAGGTCCACGTCGTCCAAAAGGACTTCGCAGCGGGAGGCGACGGCAGTGTTCATGGCCTCCACCAGCAGCAGGCGTGTGGCGGTGTCCAGCAGCGGAGAAACCTTGTCCTCCCAGACAGGGATGATGATTTTCAACTTCCGCCCGGTGTCACCTGATGTGGGGGCCGGTTCGCGGCGCATGAGGTCTCCGTGCCATGGTTCCAGCGGGGTGCGGGTCGCGCGGACGCTAAAAAGCGCTACCCGGAGCAGGAAGGGAGTCGCCCCGATCTTCGCTGTTCCACCCAGCATATGCCATGCCATGGAAGCTTAGGGTATCCATTATTTGCAACCATACAACAGTTCAAGGAAAAAAAGCGCGCGGGGCTGAGAGCCTGGGGCTGGCGGGGTGGGGTGTTGCAGGGATGCAACTGCTTCGGTGCGCAAAGGATTTGCGTTTGCGCAATGACAG
>JAABRJ010000095.1 GCA_011390985.1 Desulfobacteraceae bacterium | reverse complement strand
TTAGCTGCAAGCGATGAAGCTGCCTTTTCCCGAACACACACAGCGACAGGGGCTGGTTGCCCTGCAGGCGCTCGGCGGCGGATACGATGTAGATCAGGGCCAATTGATCGGTTGCTACGGGGCAGCCCACCAAAGCAAAGTCATGGGGATAAAAATTGTCGGGGAAATAGGGCCATTTGTCCGGATCGAGCCTGGCCTCCTCCTTGGTTTGGGGCTCCCGATTGCGGCGAAACACACCCTGCTCGGTAAACCGATAGGTTTTTTCGAAATCATCTTCTCCCCGCCTGAGCCAGAACCTTCCCAGGGCGGCGCCATCATCCGGGTTAAACCAGACCGCGTTTGATATGTTCACCGGATCCCTGAAGGCGAAGTCGATCATCATGTTCAGGACGATGTGCAGAGTTTCCGGGCCCGAGGCCTGCAGCGGCGTACCCCGGGGGCTTTTCAGGAGCGCGGCCTGTGCTTGGGCGGCGGGCAGAGACTGCAACTGCATTTCGGCGTTCAGCTCGACCATCATGTTCTTGGCGTGATAGCGGAGATGCTCCCACGGCACGCGCTGTGGGTGGAAACGGGGCTGGGCCCAGGAGAAACCTGAAGACGCTCCCCAGGGCAGCACCAGCAAAAATGCGGCAAGGATAAACAGGATCGGCAGGCGTTTCATTTTGCATTCCTCCTGCAAATTTTAAGTCTGGTTTGGGACGGGGTGAATGACCGTTCTTTTCATAAATGGTGATAACGATATGCCGTCTGTCAAACCCGCGGGTCGGCTGGCTGAAACAGATTGCCGGCGCACCCGGGGGGATAGAAAAACCCGCCCGGACACCGGCCTGCCGGCGGCTCCTGAATGCAGTACAAGGCAGAAACTGTAGGCTTCAGTCCGCCGGGGCTATTGCCACTCCCCAAAAAGACACTAACTTTCATATCATGTCAAACTTCCAGGCAATTTTAAGGGGGCACCGCGTGGCGGGCGCGATGGTTGTTTTTTAATATCGGGATCTCTTCCGCAGCTGACCTTTCTTTGTGACCGCCACCATTACCGTTTCAAACCAGCGTTTTGATCGGCGAGCGACATGGCCCAGTCACCCGAATACGAACACGATATTTTTATCAGCTATGCCCATAACGACAATTACGGGCTTGCCGATCGTCCGGGGTGGGTCGATGTTTTTGAAGAGACGCTGGACAACTGGCTTCGTAAGCGCAGAGGGATGGGAAATCTTCGCATCTGGCGCGACAAGCGGCGGATGGACGGCAACACCCTCTTCGACGAGGCCATCCAGAACGCCATCGACTCATCGGCGATCTTTCTGGCGCTGACCTCCCGCAACTATCTGCTGTCGGACTACTGCCGCAGGGAACTGCGCCGCTTCCACCAGCACCACGGCCAGCATCCGGGTGGGCTGAGAATCGGCGATTGTTCCCGCATTTTCAACATCCTGCTCAACAACATTCCCTTTCGCAACTGGCCGACCGAATTCCAGGGCACCAGCGGCTTCCCCATGCACGATGCCCGCCTGGAAAACGAAATAGGCGATTTCATTTTCCCACATGACAACGCCTATGTGGAACGGATGCGGCCGATCGTTAATGCGCTTGAAAAAACTTTTGAGAAATTGATCCCTGCGCCCGCTGCTGAAAGCACCGTCCCCGGCGACCGGGTCACGGTCTTCGTCGCCGATGTGCCCGAGGCTCTTCAGGATTTCAAGGACCGCATCATCGCCGAGGCGCAGTTCCGCGATGCTCTGATTCAAAGTGACATCCCGCCCCCCATGGCCGCTGCTGACCATGAGGCGGCCGTCACTCGGGCCCTGGCCCAGTCCCGGGTCGCCGTCCACCTGCTGAACCAGTGGCCGGGCAGAAAAATGCCGGACCGCAAAGACCTCACCTTTCCCCGGGCGCAGCACGAGATCGCCTTTAAGCAGTCCATCCCGCAGCTGGTGTGGGTGCCGAGCGATCTGGACATCGCCACGATTGAAAATGAGGACCAGCGCCGCTTTCTGGAAGGCTGCGAAAACCGGCCGCGGGCCATGGGGCAATATGAGTTTGTCAGGTGCCTGCAGAGCGAATTCGTGAACCTGGTGGGGGAACACATCGCCGGCATTACAGAGGCGGCCAGGGATGAAACCCGGCGCCTGAGCTACCTCATCGACACCCACCAAAAAGATCAGCGTTATGCCTACCGCCTGGCTGAATTTCTGCTGGATAAAGGGGCGGAGGTCGATTTTAACCAAGAATCTTTCGATCCCCTGGTGAGCCTGGTCAAATTCGAGCAATCGGTAAAAAGGGTTAAAAACCTGGTTCTGATCTGCGGTCAGGTGGGTCCGGCCTGGTTGGTGGGGCGCATCAAAAAGGCCTTCAAAGCCATCTGCGAGCAGTTTGAAACCGAAGAAAAGCCGGGCCTGGAGCACATCTGGCTCTTCCTGACGCCCACCAGCAGCGGCAAGCCGGACCTGCCCGCCTTTCCCGCGCTGATCAACATCAATGTCCTGGACAACAGCCGCTCCAAGGAGATCGACCCCCAGGTGACTTCCCTACTTCTTTCCGCCGGAGCCAAGCCATGAACGGCACGGGCCGGGCGTCAAACCCGTTCGTCGGCCTGCGCCCTTTTTATAGCCGCGACAGTCTCTATTACTTCGGCCGCAAGCAGCAAAGCCATGCCCTTTTGCAACAACTTTACGCCCACCGGTTCGTGGCGGTGATCGGCAGCTCCGGGTGCGGCAAATCCTCTCTGGTGCGGGCCGGGCTGATCCCCAACCTGGAGGCCGGATTTCTGGTCCAGGACCGGGATCTGTGGAAGATCGCGACCTTCAAGCCGGGCGATGCGCCCATTCTCAATCTGGCCGCGGCCATGGCATCGACGACCGAATCAGAGGCCACCCCCGGGTCCGTGGAGGGCTGGGTGCAAAACATCCAGAGCCGCGGTGGGCATGTTCTCGCCGACCGGCTGCGGGCGGCGATAGACGACGATGAAAGCAACCTGCTCGTGGTGGTGGACCAGTTCGAGGAGTTGTTCCGCTTTCAGCAGGCCCGGACGACCCGGGTGCGGGAGGAAGCCGCCGACTTCGTAGCCATTCTTCTGCACCTTGCGCAGCAGACGGTGACCCCGGTGTACATCGTCCTGACGATGCGGTCGGATTTTCTGGGCGAATGCGACGCCTTCCAGGGTCTTCCCGAAGCCATGAACAAAAGTCAATACCTGGTTCCCCGGCTCACCCGTCAGCAGCGCCGGGAAGCCATTCTGGGGCCCATCCGGCTCGCCGGGGCGGACATCACCCCCCGGCTCATGGACCGGCTGTTGAACGAAAGCCTCGACGGCAGGGACGATCTTCCGGTGCTTCAGCATGCGCTCATGCGAACCTGGAACGCCTGGCACCTGGCAGGCGGCGTGGGAGCGATCGACCTGGACCATTACGAGGCATCCGGCACCCTTCGGCATGCCCTTCGCCGGCATGCCGATGAAGCGCTCGAAAATCTGGACCCGGAAAGTCTGCTGATCGCCAAACGCATGTTTCAGGCCCTCACGGAGACCGATGCCGCCAACCGCCGCATCCGCAGACCCGTCCATCTGAGCCGGATTGCGGCCATCTGCGGGGAAACCGTGACCCCGGAGCAGGTCATGCCCCTGATCGAGCGCTTCAACGGCGATAACCGCAATTTCCTAGTCCTTTCCGCCCGCAATGCGGCGGGCGACTTCCTGGTGGACATCTCCCATGAGAGCCTCATCCGGCAGTGGAAAACTTTAGCCGACTGGGTGGATGAAGAAGCCGAGTCGATCCGGATCTACAGGCGTCTGGCCGAGAGCGCGGAACTGCACGCCGCGGGGAAGGCCGGGCTCTATAAGGAAACGGACCTGCTGGTGGCCCTCGACTGGCAGCATCAGCAGCGGCCCACTGCGCAATGGGCCAACCGCTGCCAGGCGGATTTTCACCAGGTCATGGACTTCCTGGCGCAGAGCGTCCGAAAACAGAAAACGAACCGGCATTTTATCACCTCCCTTCTCGTCTGCCTCTACGCATGTGCCTGCTCTTGGATGGTGATCGCCGCGACCGATGACGTGTCGCTGGCCACCAACATACTTTACCTGCCGATCATCGGGACGGTGAGCCCCGCCAACCTCGTCTATTCGGCGGCACCGCTGGTGCTCATCAGCCTTCAGGTCTGGTTTCTTTTCCACCTGCAGCGTCTGCTGCAGATCCTGTCCTCGCAGCCGGCACCGCAGGCCGGGGAAAGCCCCCTCGCCGCACGGCTGGAAACACTGGGATTGCAGGCCCTGGCATGGGTGACCGTTCCGACCGCGCTGGCCGGGTTCTGGTTGCGCTACCTGCTGCGCCGAGACGCGGCGGTCACCGGCGTCCACATTCTGCTGTTGACCTTCTCAATTGCGCTGGCGGTGTTCTGCAGCCGGTTTTCCAGGCCCGTGGGTCGCCCTGCAGCGCCGTCCCTGCGGCCGCCGGGAAAGCGTGCCGCAGCGGTTTGCGCCCTGCTGGCCGCCCTGGTGCTGTCTACACTTTCAATCGGGGCCTTCAAGGGGACCCCCGAGCGACACCCGATACGGAACATGGACGCACGCGCCCTGATCCCGTGGATCTTTCACCAGGTTGGCTACGACCTTTTTTTCGACCTGCGCGAGCAGCATATTTCCAGGCTACCGGCCAATTACTGGGACATGCTGGCCGCATCGGACATCCGCAGGGCCATCAAGGGTGCCTTTCTCAAGAAGGCGGATCTGCGTTATGCCGACATGTACCAGGCGTTTGTCGCCAAGGCCAATCTGAGAAATGCCGAATTGCGCGGCGCCCGTTTGAGGGAGGCCGATTTTCGGGCGGCCGACCTCCGTGGCGCCAATCTGGAAGGCGGGGATTTGCGGCAGGGAGATTTCCGTGAAGCCGACTTCCGTGAAGCGCTTCTAGTGGGTGTCGATCTCCGCGATGCCGACCTGAAAGACGCCCAGTTGGGGCTGGCCAATCTGAAACGCGCCGATTTCGATGACGCGCGGTTGCAAGGCGCGGACCTGCGCTGCGCCGATCTGCGGGATGCCCGAAAGCTGGATATCGAGGAGCTGGCAAT
>JAABRJ010000094.1 GCA_011390985.1 Desulfobacteraceae bacterium | reverse complement strand
CGCCCAGATGGATCCTGATGTCCGCGAGCGGCTCCAGGCCGTCAGGGACGACCTTTTCGCCAAACCTCCCGACACCTGGCATGATATGACGACACCCGAAAACGTGGGCAAAAAAGATATCTGCGAATAGCTCCGTGCGGACGCCGCCCAGCCGGATGCAGCCAAAGGGGCGCCGGTGCCATGGTGTTCCCTCATGAGCTGCAATACGCATCTGATTCTTGGGAAGATTGGGTCCTGAACCTCCAACCAAAGGCTTTGAAATGAGAAGCGATCGCCCGATCGAATTTGCGGCTGTTGCCTGTATTTTGTTGGCTGGGGGTGTTCTTTTCGTGTGGATGATCGTGCTATCGGATGCGGTCCCCACTGAATATCGCAGCGCCTCACCGGGGTTCAGTTGGAGTTGGGATTTCGATTACGAGGCTGCCATGCGGGATGCCGGCAGGCAGGGTGAAGCAGCGTGGCCATGGTCGGCGAAGAAGACCGGCAAGCGGTTAGTGCTTCCACTGAACCAACCCCTGCTGTTCGAAGGGCTGAAAATAACCTACCGAGGAATGATGGAATCTGGGCGCTTCCGGTTGGATATCGTCATTCAGAGCCTGGACCCCAGCGTTACCTACCCGCTGGATTTCGGTGTGCCGGAAGCCGGTCTTGGCTTTATGGCAGCAGATCGTCACTTTAGGCTTGAGAAAATCACCCCGCGCTACCTCCGTATGCAATCTACCGCTCAGTAATGGGCAGATCATCGGCTGCGGCCGGCTGGTTCTGGGATAAATTGCATCCAGATCCACCAGCCCCATCAAAACCCTGCACACGCTGCCGATTGAGTGTTTCAATTGATCCTTGACCCCCGCGATAAATCCATTCTATTCATAACATTGGCGTTCGTTCACGCCCCCTTCCGCTTCACAGGCAGCAGTGATTATTGCGCATACCCGCAGCCCCAAACCGGGCCTGAACGTTGAAACCGTCCTGAACCCGACAACGCACCAGTTCAGGCCACAGATTAGTATCGCCACCCTATGCATTCCATGGAACCGGTCATCATCCCCATCCACACGAACGTTCCCGGCAGGGCCCGGTTCAGGTTGAAGCCCTCGGCACGGACACCAGCCCTGCGACAATGGGT
>JAABRJ010000093.1 GCA_011390985.1 Desulfobacteraceae bacterium | reverse complement strand
TCAGTTTTCTGGTCGCTGCTCATTGATCTTCCCAGGTCTCGGTCTGAACCGATGTTGGCAGACGGGTGACGACGCTTGGCGCACCCCGGATCTGCTCAAGACGTCCAAAAACAAAAGAGCCGGAGAGAGAAACCTCTGCCGGTTGCGGGGTGAAGGTTAAGCAGAATTTGCTAACCTATTTGAGCAGGGGTGTCAAGAACAAGTTGGCGGGGCAATTCGATTGAAGGTCATGCAAAAGGTGCTGCCGCAGTTGGGTTTGCTTTCGATGTCCAGGCGGGTTCGATACGGCTCCAGAATACGCTGCACGATTGAAAGGCCCAGCCCGGTGCCGCTGGGTTTCGTGGTAAAAAACGGATCGAAAATCGATTTGATCGTGGCCGCCGTCATACCACAGCCGTCATCGGAAATCCGCAGACAGGCGTAGCGTTTGCCGACGGCGGCGACCGCTACATGCACGTGGCCGGCCCCGCCGATGGCTTCGGCGGCATTGAGCAGCAGATTCCAGCAGACCTGCTGCAGATGCATGGGATCCATTTCAACCCAGACCCCCTGGCAGACGTCTTTACTGATGGCGATCCGGTCGCTGAAACTGCGGTCTTTTTCAAAAAGCTCAACGGCTGCAAGAAGCGCCGGCCCCAGCTCGATCGGTTTGGCGTTGGCCGCCGGGGGGCGCGCAAACAAGAGAAAGTTGGTCACCAGCGAACTCAGCCGGTCCGCCTCTCGCAGGATGATGGCCATCAGACGCTGATGGTCGGGTGCAAGGTTCAGGTCCTCGCGCAGCAGCTGGATCGATCCGGTCAGGGCCGCAAGCGGATTTTTGATTTCGTGGGCCAGTCCGGCAGCCATTTCACCGATGGCCGCGACGCGCTCGACCCGCTTGACGTGGTCCGCCATGGCCTGCAGCTCATCGCGGCTTTTGCGGACCTGCTCCGAAAGCATGCAACTCAGAACCGCCACGGCATAAAAAGCCGACACGGTGATCACCAGCTTGTAGAGGACATACCCGCCTCCGTAGCTGGCGATCGACGGATTGGCGCTTATACCGAATGACGTCAGGAAAGCGAAAAAGTCCAGCCCCACCAGCAGCGTATACCCCACGGCACAGCAGGTCGCCACGACCAGGCAGCCCTGCCAGTAAAGCAGCATGCTGGAGTAAATGATCACCACCATGTAGAGAAACGGGAAAAGACTGGAGAAACTGCCCGTCAGAAAGATAATCAGGGTGACAATGAGGGTGTCGGCGATGAGCTGCCCGTAGGCCAGAAGAATTTTTCGCCTGACCCGCTGGAGCAAAATCCCGTAAAAAAATGTAAGCAGAAAAATTCCGGCTGTCAGGCCGTAGAGAGCGACCAAGGGTCGCGCCAAAAAAGAAGACCCTTCGCCGAGCTGGAAAAGAACGGTGGACCCCAGCAGCAGGATCGAAAAGACCAAACGGCACAGCATCAGCCATTTGAGACGATGGTAGGTTCGAAACCCCGTATCCTGGTCGGCCCCATCGCCATCCGGCACGGTCTCCTCACCCGGTAGAAGGCGCACGATCGAAACGCTCCCTCAACTGATGGCGCCGGCCATTTTAAAGATCGGCAGGTACATGGCGATGACCAACCCACCGATGGTCACCCCCAGGAAGAGCAGCATAAAAGGCTCGATCATCGAGGTCAGGTTCTCGACCGCCTGATCGACCTCATCGTCGTAGAAATCGGCAATTTTTTCAAGCATGGCATCCAGGGCCCCGGTGGATTCCCCGACCGCGATCATCTGACAGACCATCGAGGGGAACACCCCGCTTTCGGCCAAAGGGTCCGCCATGGTGCGCCCCTCGGAAATGCCCGAACGGACGTTGTAGACCGCGCTCTCTATGGTTTTGTTGCCGGCCGTGCGCGCCACGATGTCCAGGGCCTCCAGGATCGCCACGCCGCTGGTGAGCATGGTGCCCATCGTGCGGCTGAATTTGGCCACGGCCACCTTGCGGATCAGAATGCCAAAGACCGGCGCCTTGAGGGCCAGGTTGTCCACCAGCTGACGGCCTTTGTTGGTCCTGTAAAATTTTCGAAAAGCGAAACCCAGCAGCCCCAGTGAAATGATGATGTAGAGAATTTTACTCTTGACGAAATTACTCGCGCCCACGACCATCTGGGTGAAGACCGGCAGTTCGCTGCCAAAATCCGCAAACATCTGCTGAAACACGGGAATTACAAAAACCAGAATAACCGCCACCACGATCACCGCAATCACCAGCGTGATGGCCGGGTAGGTCATGGCGCCCTTCACCTGTTTTTTCAACTTGGACGCCTTTTCCATGTATCCGGCAAGCCGCCTCAGGATGGTATCCAGGATGCCGCCGGCCTCACCCGCCGCGATCATGTTGACGAAAAGATCGTCAAACTCCTTGGGATATTTCTTGAGGGCTTCGGCCAGGGTCGACCCGCTTTCCACCGCTTCCTTGATTTCCTTCAGAATCCTTTTGAAGGATTTGTTATCCTGCTGGGCGTAGAGAATTTCAAGACACTGCACGATGGGCAGGCCGGCATCGATCATAGTGGAGAATTGCCGCGCAAAAAGGATCACATCCTTTTCTTTGACCGACGGCTGAAGAAAAGAGAGGTTTGCAAACAGGTCCTTGGGTTTAGGTTTGATTTTCGACGGGGTTATGCGCAGGCGGCCGAGGTTGTTCCTGACGGCATCCAGGTTCGGGGCCTCCATTTCCCCCTTTTGGAGTTCGTTTCTTCTGTTTTTTCCTTCCCAAATAAAAACCGACATATTCAACCTCCCTGAAATTGGAGAAATTTCACTGTGGCTGCGGCCGACGTGGTCTTGCCCCCGGCGCCGGACATGCCGTTGCAGCGCAGGTCTGCGGGTGCACCGGTCCCGGAGGGAAAATGGGGTAATAGGGTTATCGGAGCGAGCACCGGGCAGCTTTAACGCTGAAACGGCCTCTGCCCGTTGACCCGCGGCCTAACTGCAACCTTGATTAACCCGGCGAACTGTGTCTATGATTTTGTGGTTTTGAAAAAGGTAACCCTTTAAACTCATGGTTTTTTTACCCCACCATCGCCTCATCTCATGATTCCTCAAATGCCAGACGCGAGCGACAAACCGACCGTCATCACTACCCACATCAACGCCGACTTCGATGCCTTGGCGTCCCTGCTGGCGGCTCAGAAACTCTATCCCGATGCACTCGTGGCCTTTCCCGGCTCGCAGGAGAAAAACCTGCGTAATTTTTTCATTAATTCGATGGTTTATCTTCTCAACATGGCCGACATCAAGGACATCGATTTCAGCCGCATAAAACGCCTGGTCCTGGTGGATACCCGCCAGCCCAACCGAATCGGCAAATTCGCCGAACTGCTCGACCAGCCGGACATCGAAATCCACGTGTATGACCACCACCCCCCCATGGCCAACGACATTCGCGGTCATCACGAGGTCCATCAACTGACCGGAGCCAACGTGACCCTGCTGACCAAGATCCTGCAGGAGCGGAAGATTGAAATCACCCCGGATGAGGCCACCATCCTGTGCCTCGGCATCTATGAGGATACCGGCTCCTTCACCTTCCCCTCCACCACCGCAGACGATTTTCAGGCAGCCGCCTTTCTGCTGAACCAGGGGGCCAACCTGAATGTGGTCGCCGGCCTGATCGACCGCGAGATCAGTCCGACGCAGGTCGCGCTTCTCAACGACATGATCCAGGCTGCTGTGCCCTACAGCATCAACGGCATCGAACTGACGTTGACCACCGTCTCGACGGACGATTACATTCCCGAATTCGCGGTCCTGGTCCATAAAATGCTGAAAATGGAAAAGTTCAACGCCATTTTTGCCGTCGCCCGGATGGGCAAAAAAATCTATATCGTGGCCCGCAGCCGGGTTCCCGAGGTCAATGTGGGGGAGATTCTGGCGGGTCTCGGCGGCGGGGGGCACGCCTATGCGGCCGCCGCCACCATCCGCGGTAAAACCCTCGTGCAAGCCGAACACCTGCTGTTGGAGGTTTTGTTCCGCCACGTGGCCTTCCGGCGACGGGCACGGGATTTGATGTCGGCCCCGGCCATAACCCTGGATTTCAGCGCGTCCTGCCGCGAGGCCGGCCAGCTCCTGACCCGTTACAATGTCAATGCCCTGGTGGTCACCCGGCAGCAAAACGGCCAAAAAGATCCGGTGGGCTTCATCACCCGCCAGATTATCGAGAAGGCCCTCTACCACCAGTTGGAGAACGTCGCGGTGCACGAGTACATGAGCACCGACATGGCCACGGTCGGGCCGGATGCCGATCTGACGGAAATCCAGGACAAGATCATCGAAAACAAACAGCGCATCCTGCCGGTGATCGAGGGCGAGGCGATTGTCGGCGTGGTGACCCGCACGGATCTGCTCAACATTCTGGTGCACCAATCCGAACGGGGGGCGAAGCGCGAGGGTGACCTGCGACCGGACCCGAGCTATGCGCGCGCGCGCCCGGTGCTCAAGTTCATGCGCGAACGCCTTTCAGCGCAGCTTTTCGACTGCCTCCGGACCATCGGGCAGGTGGCGCACGAGCTGGGCTTTCAGGCCTACGTGGTGGGGGGGTTCGTGCGGGACCTTTTCCTTTACCGCCCCAATGACGACATTGACATCGTGATCGAGGGCGACGGCATCGCATTTGCCCGCAAATATGGCAAAATGATGGGTGCGCGGGTGCACACGCACGCCAAGTTTGGCACTGCCGTGCTGACCCTTGCGGAAGGCTTCAAAATCGACGTGGCATCGGCCCGCATGGAGTATTACCAGTTCCCGGCCGCCCTGCCGACGGTGGAAATGAGTTCCATCAAACTGGACCTGTTCCGGCGGGATTTTACGGTCAACACCCTCGCGATCCGCCTGGATCCCGGGAGATTCGGAACCCTGATCGATTTTTTTGCAGCCCAGCGCGACCTCAAGGACAAGGTCATCCGGGTGCTGCACAACCTCAGTTTCGTTGAAGACCCGACCCGTGTTTTCAGGGCGATACGCTTCGAGCAGCGTTTTGGGTTTTCCA
Organism: Desulfobacteraceae bacterium; assembly: GCA_011390985.1. GTDB lineage: Bacteria > Desulfobacterota > Desulfobacteria > Desulfobacterales > JAABRJ01 > JAABRJ01. The sequence continues at coordinate 1,206 of JAABRJ010000093.1, read as the reverse complement.
TCGGGAAACTGACCGCGGGGCTGATTCAAAACGCCGTCAAAATGGATTTTTTCAGCCGCCTCAGCGGCCGGCGGGTCTTCGCGGAGCTGCGCCAGATCCTGGAGGAAGAAACCCCCGCGCCGGCCATCGTGCGGCTCAACGACTTCGACCTCCTGAAAGTGATTCACCCCTCCATCCAGCTCAGCAAGGAGCTCGTCACCGATCTGAGCGCCGTTACCGGGGTGCTGTCGTGGTATGATTTGCTTTTCCTGGGGGAATCCTATATGAAGTGGGCCGTTTATTTTCTGGTGCTGACCCGCAGCTGCGACGCTGGCACGACGGTTGAAATCTGCTCCCGCTTGGAGCTGGCACCCCGCTACCAGAAAATTTTCACCCAAGAACGGTTTGAGGCCGACCGTTGCCTCTATTGGCTGGAACGCAAATTCCCCCTGAAAAACAGTAAGGTTTTCAGCCGCCTGTCGGGTTTCAAAACCGAACCACTGCTCTACCTGATGGCCGTCACGCGTTCGGAGCAGGTGAAACGGGCCATCTCGCTTTTTTTCACCCAACTCCGGAACACTGCCGTCGAAATGTCCGGCCAAGACCTCAAGGAAATGGGCGTCGCACCCGGACCGATTTACCGGGATACGCTCCAGGCCGTGCTGGAGGCCCGGCTGGACGGCCGGCTGCAGTCCCTGGAGGAGGAGCTGGCGTTTGCGCGCACCTTTGTAGGCCGCCGCCGCGCGCCTGCGGAAAAACCGCTCTCGGCCGAGCTTACAGCCCAACCCCCAGCCGCTGGGCCCGAAGGCGGCAGCGCGCCCCGTGAACCTGAACCTTAGGAATCAGCAATGAACCAGCAAGTCGTCTTAACCGGCATCACCACCACCGGCAGCCCACATTTAGGCAACTACGTCGGCGCCATCCGGCCGGCCATTGAGGCCAGTCGGGACCCTGGCAGTCAATCCTTTTATTTTCTGGCCGACTACCACGCCCTGGTCAAGTGCCAGGACCCCGAACGCCTCAAGCACAGCACCATGGAAGTGGCGGCGGCCTGGCTTGCGCTCGGTCTTGATACCGACACCTCCATTTTCTATCGCCAGTCCGACATTCCCGAAGTGATGGAGCTCACCTGGATCCTGACCTGCGTTGCCGCCAAAGGGCTCCTGAACCGTGCCCATGCCTACAAGGCCGCGGTCGCCGAGAACGACGCCAACCAGTCGCGGGACC
>JAABRJ010000092.1 GCA_011390985.1 Desulfobacteraceae bacterium | reverse complement strand
TCACCGCTGTGGGTGTAGGAGCCGAAGGCGCCACCCATTTTGCCCACCAGCTTGGCCTTTTCCGCAAGAAAGAGGAAGGTCTTCATGTTGCCGGTCATATCCCGATGGTAGGTGGGGCACCCGATGATAAAGCCGTCATAGCCTTCCAGGTCCTTTTCGCTCTTGATCTCCCCCAGTTTCTTGACATCCGCGGTGTGGCCGCTCATGCGAACACCCTCGGCGATAAAATTGGCCATGGTTTCCGTTTTGCCGGTCCGGCTGGTGTAGGCCACGACTACTTTTTTCATGCTGCCGCTCCTTTTGGGTTTGAGTTGATTTCCACTGACAGATGCGTTTTCCTCGTCATGTTGGCACTCCTGTAATCCGGGGGCAAAAAAACAGCCATCTGCCCTGCGCGCAACTTGAAGGGTGCGGATAGAGCTTTTTTGGCCGCCGTCGTCTTTCAGGTGCGCATTTTCTGCCGCAGGGCCAGATCACCTATCACCAGGGCGGCCATGGCTTCGACAATGGGCACCGCCCGCGGCACGACGCAGGGGTCGTGCCGCCCCTTGGCCGCCAGAACGGCCGGGTTGCCGTCGAAATCCACCGTCTCCTGGGCCAGCCCGATGGTGGCGGGCGGCTTGAAGGCCACCCGGAAAAAAACCGGCTCGCCGTTGGAGATGCCGCCCTGGATGCCGCCGCTGAAGTTGGTGGCGGTCCCCAGGCGGCCTGATTTGAAAATAAAAGGATCGTTGTGCCGGGAGCCGTGCATCCGGCTGCCGGCAAAACCGGAGCCGATTTCAAATCCCTTGGTGGCCGGAATCGACATCATGGCCTGGGCCAGACGGGCCTCGAACTTGTCGAACACCGGCTCGCCCAGCCCCACCGGCACTTGGCGGCAGACACAGGCCACCACCCCGCCCAGGGAGTCGGCCGCCTCGCGCGCGGCCACGATCGCGGCCTGCATCCGAGCGGCGCTGTGCGCATCGGGGCAGCGCACCGCGGTGGCATCGACCGCCTCGCGGTTGACCGTTTCAGGGTCTATCCGGGGGGCGGCCAGGTCCCCCACGGATTCGACCCAGGCGACGATGTCCACCCCAAAGGCCTCCCGCAGATATTTCTCGGCAATCGCACCGGCCGCCACCCGGCCGATGGTCTCGCGCGCGCTGGAGCGCCCGCCGCCGCTGGACGCGCGGATCCCGTATTTCATCTGGTAGGTGAAGTCGGCATGGGACGGCCGCGGAACGGACTGCAGGGCCTGGTAGTCAGCCGGGCGCTGGTCGCGGTTGGCCACGAAAAGCGCGATGGGCGTCCCGAGGGTTTGGCCGTTTTCGACGCCGGAGAGAATCGTTACGGCATCGGCTTCTTTGCGGTCGGTGGTCAGCCGGCTCTGCCCCGGTCGGCGTCGATCGAGCTGGGGCTGGATGTCGATCTCGCTGAGGGCCATCCGCGGCGGACAGCCGTCGACGACCGCGCCGACGGCTTTGCAGTGGGATTCGCCGAAAGTGGTGACCCTGAAGAGGGTGCCAAATGTGCTGGACATTGAAAATTTCCTTGAAGGCCGGGCCCTGGCGGCAGCCCTGTACGCCGGCTACGGGGCGCAGGCGCTGCCGGGCCGGAACCCGTGGGCAATGGGATAGCGCCGGCCGTAGCCGAACGCCTTGGAGGTGACTTTCAGGCCGGGAGCGGCCTGCTGGCGCTTGTATTCGCTACGAACGATGCGCCCGATGACATCCGCCACCAGGGTGCGTTCAAAACCCATGGCGACGATTTCAGCGACGGTCTTCAGATCTTCGACGAAGGCTTTCAGGATACCGTCCAGGACTTCGTAGGGCGGCAGGTCGTCCTGATCGGTCTGCCCCGGTTTGAGTTCGGCCGACGGCGCTTTTTCGATGATGCGCGGCGGAATCACCTCGCGCGCGGTGTTGAAGTGCCGGGAGATTTGATAGACCATGGTTTTGGGTACATCCGAGATCACGGCCAGACCGCCGCTCATGTCGCCGTAGAGCGTGCAGTAGCCCACGGCCAGTTCCGACTTGTTGCCGGTGGTCAGAAGCAACGACCCCTCGCGGTTGGAGTAGGCCATCAGGATCGTTCCCCGGATCCGGGCCTGGATGTTCTGCTCGGTCACCCCCGGAGCGTCGGTGTCAAAACCGGGCGAGAGCTGCTGCAGGAACTGATCGAACATGCCGTCGATGGGCACCGTGGTCAGCGCGATGCCGAGGTTGGCGGCCAGCCGGGCGGTGTCCTCGAAGTTGTCCCGGGAAGTGTAGCGCGAAGGCATGAACACCCCCCGCACGTTTTCGGCCCCCAGGGCCTCGACCGCGATCGCGGCCGTCAGGGCGGAGTCGATGCCGCCGCTCAACCCCACCACGACCTTTGCAAAACCGCATTTGGTCACGTAATCGCGGGTGCCCATGACCAGCGCCTGGCGCACGGCGGCGACGTCCGAAGCGGCGGCCGGGCGGCGCTCGCCGCGGCCTGTCGCAAGATCGAAGACCACGAGGTCTTCAACAAAGTCCGATGCCCGTGCGGCCACCGCCCCGGTGCCCGCAAATGCGGTGCTGAGACCATCGAAAAGCAGGCTGTCGTTGCCGCCCACCTGATTGACAAACACCAGCGGCAGACCGTATTTGCCGGCGATGGTGGCCAGCATGCGGGTGCGGAAAGCGTCTTTACCGACATGGAAGGGCGAGGCCGAAATGTTGACGATCAGCTCCGCCCCGTCTGCCACCAAAAGGGCCACCGGGTCGGCCGGGTAAATCCGGCGTTTGAAGACGTCCTTGTCGTTCCAGGTGTCCTCGCAGACCGTCAATCCCAACCGGCGTCCCCGGTAAGCGACCGTGCGGTATTCCGTGCCGGGCTCGAAGTAGCGCCGCTCGTCGAAGACGTCGTAAGTCGGCAGCAGTCGTTTGGCGACTTTCTGAAGCACCCGACCGTCCTCAAACAACACCGCGCTGTTGAAGAGCGGGTTGCCCGCGGCCGCCGGGTTGATGTCGGCCACCCCGCAGACCACCCCGATGCCGTGGACCGTGCTAGTCAGCCGCTCGAGGCAGGCCAGGCCGGCGGCAACAAAATCTTTTTTTTCCAGCAGGTCGCGGGGCGGATAACCCGAAACGGCCAGTTCCGGAAAGACCACCAAATCGCACCCCTGACGCACCGCATGGCCCGCAAAGTCTCTGATCTTTTTGAAATTGTAATCGAAATCCCCGACAATCGGGTTGATTTGCGCAAGGGCGATTTTCATGGCCGAGTCGTCTGCTCCACGCAAGAGAGGAAATTTCAGGCAAGGTTGCGACTGGTTTCAGGGGCTGCAAAAAGGCGCCGTGAGCGCGAACCGGGGCCCTGGCGAATTTGCTGGAAAATACTACAGCGCCTTTGCGATTGTCAACCGGAGCTGCGACCGATATCATGGTCAGGTTGACAGGTGCATGCCGCCGCGGGTGTTGGCGCCGAGAACGGACACGAAGTTTTGTAAGTCAATTGTGACGATGGCAGCCTGAACCGACCTTCCTCAGGCTGCCGTGCGATATGGTGACCCCATGACGACCGAGCCCTTGACCACGCTGGAAGACTTTGACCTGTCCTTCAAGGTTTTCTACGACCTGATGGCCCGCAAGGTGCATCACATTCTCCTGGTTTCAAGCCCCTACGAGGCCTTTATCATGGAGGAGGGCGGCCGCCTGGCCGAACGGATCGTCCATGAATACCAGGGGCTGAACCTCTCAAGCCCGCCGCGCCTGACCCTGGTTTCCACCGCCGCCGAAGCCCTTGCGGCCCTGGAAAAAGAACCCTTCGACCTGGTCATTCTGAACCCCGGCCTGGGCGATCGGGACCCCTACGATTTGGGGCGCCGGGTCAAGCAGCAGCAACCGGAGCTGCCCGTCATCCTGCTGGCCCACAGTACCGAGCTGCTGACGGACCCGCGCTACGCCGACCGGCGCGCCATCGACAAGCAATTCGTCTGGCAGGGCAATTCCGACCTTTTCCTGGCCATCATCAAGAGCGTCGAAGACCTCCTGAACGTGGCGCACGACACCGAGCGGGCGCGGGTCAGGGTCATTCTGCTGGTGGAGGACTCCCCCTTTTACTATTCCTCCTTTTTGCCCCTGCTCTACAGAGAGATCGTCGGCCAGACCCAGGCGGTGATGGAAGAATCCATCAATGCGGAGCACCGGCTGCGCCGAATGCGGGCGCGACCCAAGATCCTGCTGGCGGAAACCTACGAGGAGGCCCTCGCTATTTTCCGCCGCTACCAGCCCTATATTCACTGCATCTTTTCCGACGTGCGTTTCAAGCGCAACGGCCGGATGGACCCCCAGGCCGGTTTTACGCTGCTGTCCAAGATTCAGCAGGAATCACCCGAGATCCCCTTTCTGGTCTTGAGCAATGAGGAAAGCAACCGGGAGCGGGCGCACGCGCTTCCGGCGGCCTTCGTCGACAAGAATTCGCCCTCGCTGAACGCCGAGATCCGTTCGTTTTTCACCCGCTACCTGGGTTTCGGCGAGTTTGTCTTCCGGATGCCGGACGGACGCGAGGTGGCCCGCGCCAACGACGTGCAGGCCATGGAAAAAGTGCTGCCGTCGGTGCCGGACGAGTCGGTCTTCTACCATGCCACCCACAACCATTTTTCCAACTGGCTGATGGCCCGCTGCGAAATTTTTCTGGCCTCCCGGCTGCGGCCTATCAAGGCCAGTGATTTCCCCTCCGCGGCGGCCATCAAGGCCTTCCTGGTTTCCAGTCTGCGCGAGCGCCGCCAGAAACGCCAGCGCGGCGTGATTTCCGACTTCGTGCCGGCCAAGTTCGATACCGATAGCGGTTTTTTCAAAACCGGACGCGGTTCCATGGGCGGCAAGGCCCGCGGCCTGGCCTTCCTGGCCACGCAGCTGAGCGAAAACGGCTGGCTGCAGGCAAAATACCCGGGGGTGCGCATCACCATCCCCCAGACCCTGGTCATCACCACCGAGGGCTTCGATGACTTTCTGGACGACAACGCCCTACGCAATTTCAACCCCGAGGGTCTCGACGACGACAGGATCCTGGGGACCTTCCTGGCCGCACGCTTCCCCGTCTGGCTGCACGAGGACCTCAAGGCCTATCTGCAGCAGGTGGCCTGCCCCCTGGCAGTCCGCTCATCGAGCCTGCTGGAGGACGCCCAGGGCCACTCCTTCGCGGGGGTCTACAACACCTACATGCTGCCCAACTGTCACGGCGAACTCACCATCCGCCTGGGGCACCTGATCCACGCCGTCAAGCTCGTCTGGGCATCGACCTTCCTGGAGGACCCGCGCGCCTTGGCCCGCAGCACGCTGCACCGCACCGAGGAGGAGAAGATGGCGGTCATCGTTCAGAAGCTCAGCGGCGCCCGCCACGGCGACTATTTCTACCCGGCCCTCGCGGGGATCGCGCAGTCCTACAATTTCTACCCGGTGGGGCCCATGCGGCCCGAGGAAGGCATCGCCCACATTGCTTTAGGCCTCGGCAAAACAGTGGTCGAAGGCGGTTCGGCGCTGCGTTTCTCCCCCCGCTACCCGGAACTGCTGCCCCAGTTTTCAACGGTGGCCGACATTCTTCAAAATGCCCAGCGGGCCTTTTTCGCCCTCAAGATGACCGCCATTTCCGAACAGGTTGGTCTTGGGGGGCAAACCGCGCTGGCCAAGCTGCAGGTCGACCAGGCCGTCGACCATGCGCCGGTGCGTTTTTTTGCCAGCGGCTACAGCCCGCAGGACCAGCGCATCCGCGACCGCCTCGGCCGGGGAGACCATCCGGTGATCACCTTTGCCAGCGTGCTCAAACACGGCGCGATCCCCCTGTCGGACATCCTGAAGGATTTACTGGACCTCGGACACCGCGGGATAGGAGGGCCGATGGAGATCGAATTCGCCCTGAACCTGGCATCGGCGGACCAGCCGCAGCCGAACCTGGCGCTGCTCCAGATTCGCCCGATGGCCAAGGCCCCGCCACGGTCGGGCGAAGAAGAGATCGACAGCGCTGAAATGCACCATAAATTCTGCTACTCCAGCATGGTGATGGGCACCGGGGGCTTGAACACGGTCAGGGACGTGGTGTATGTCAAACCCGAATCTTTTGACCCGGCCCGCAGCGTGGCGATCGCGGCCGAAATCGCAGCGTTCAACGGGCAGCTGAAGGCCGCGGGGCGCAAGTACCTGCTGATCGGCCCGGGCCGCTGGGGATCGGCCGACAGCTGGCTGGGCATCCCGGTCAGATGGAAAGATATTTCGGGCGTGGGGGCTATTGTGGAAACCACCCACCCCCA
>JAABRJ010000091.1 GCA_011390985.1 Desulfobacteraceae bacterium | reverse complement strand
GACATTTCCGAGGAAATTGTGCGCGCCCGCAGCCATATCCAGCAGTTCCGGACCGTCATGACCGCGGCGGAGCCCGGGGGGCGCAAACTGAATTTCCTGCTGCAGGAATTTGGCCGCGAATTCAACACGATGGGTTCCAAAACCGAAAAAGCAAGCGTGGCCCACCTGGTGGTGGACGTCAAGTGCGAACTTGAAAAAATAAGAGAACAGGTCCAAAATGTGGAATAAGGCGCCGGAGGTGCGATGGAACAGACGCTTTTGAATATCGGTTTTGGCAGCACTGCGGTGGTCGAGCGGATTGTGGCCATTGTTTCGCCCAACTCGGCGCCCATGAAACGTCTGAAAGACGACGCGCGCGAGGACCGCCGCCTGATAGACGCCACCCACGGCCGTCGGACGCGCTCCATTATCATCATGGACAGCAACCACATTATCTTGTCGGCGATTCAGGCGGAAACCATCTCCCAGCGCTACCTGACCCTCAAGGAATCCGAGGCGGCCAAGTAACCCGCTGCCTCTCCAAGATACCGGCACGCGGGCGCTTTGCGGGCATCCGCCGCCGGGGTCACGGGACGGCAGGCTGCCCGGGGTTGGACCATGAAAACAGATCACAAGCCATCAGCTCATCGCGAGGTCTCACCGCTGGACGGCCGCCGCGGAACGCTTTTTATCCTTTCAGCGCCCTCCGGCGCCGGCAAGACCACCCTGTGCCAGGCCCTGCGCGAGCGTTTTCCGGCCTTGAAGTACTCTGTTTCCGCCACCACCCGGCCGCCTCGCAAGGGTGAGCGCGAGGGTGTGGATTATTTTTTTGTCTCCCGCGACACCTTTTGCGAGCGGCTCGAAAAAGGCGGGTGGGCCGAGTGGGCAGAGGTCTACGGCAACTTCTACGGTACCTCGGCGGCCTTTCTGGACCGGGCCCTGGCCGCCGGTGAGGATGTCCTGCTGGATATCGATGTCCAGGGTACCCGCCAGATTCTGCGCCTGTACCCGGATTGTGTCACGATCTTCATCATGCCGCCGTCCATCGACGCCCTTCGCAGGCGGCTTGAAAACCGCGGCACCGACAGCCCCGAGGTGATCGCCAAACGGCTGGTCAGCGCCCGGGAAGAAATGGCGCAGAAGGGTCTCTACCGGCATGTGGTGGTCAACGACCGCCTGTCCGACGCGCTGGCCGAGCTGACGCGCCTGGTGGCGGCGTATGGCGGTCGCTGAGACGATCCCATGAAAAGGCCGATCGCGGTTGTCGGCGGGCGATCACCGGCCGGGCCGCTGCCGATCTCGCAGCCGGTCGGGCCTTGGGCGCTTCAACGCCGTTTCGCCTCGCGGCCCGGGCGCCTCGGCCTTTTCGCTGCGGCACCGTATTAGGGGCCGCGGCCGCTCAGCGACAGGTGATCTGCGCCATGGCCAAGACCGAGGTGCTCTACGGCATTCACCCCGTCTGTGAAGCCCTGCGCGCGGGCCGCCGCAAGGTGGTGACGCTTTATGCCGTCAACCGCCCCTCGCAGCGGGTCCAGACGGTGGTCGATCTCGCACGCCAGGGGAAGGTGGCGGTTGAGACCCTTTCAGGCGATCAGCTCCAGGCCCTTGCCGGCACGCCGCAGCATCAGGGCCTTGCGGCGAGGGTGGGGGCCTACCCCTTTGCCGACCTGCAGACCGCCCTTGACGTTCCGGCGGCCGGTGCGACCGAATCGCTGGTGGTGGTCCTGGACAACGTGGTCGACCCCCACAACCTGGGGGCCTTGATTCGCACCGGGCACTGTGCCGGGGTGGCCGCCATCGTGATTCCCAAAGACCGGGCGGCCGCGCCCACGCCGACGGTGTCCAAGGCCTCGGCGGGGGCCCTGGAACATGTCCGGCTGGTTCTGGTTACCAATATCGCCGGCGCCCTGCGGCAGCTCAAGGACCGCGGCTTCTGGGTTGTGGGCATGGATCGCGCCGGGGAATTTTCGGTGTTTGAAATGGATCTGCGGGGTCCGACGGCCATCGTGGTCGGCGGCGAAGGCCGGGGCATCCGGCCGCTGGTCAAAACCCACTGCGATTTTCTGGTGTCGATCCCCCAAATGGGGCGGATCGACTCGCTCAACGCCTCGGTGGCGGGTGCCATCGTGATCTACGAGGCGCTGCGGCAGCGGTTGGGCGGGACCCCGCTGCCCAGGAAAACGGGACCGCCGCTGCCATAACCCCAAACACGTGGGAGAGTGAACAAGATGCATGCAAAAGCCACCATCACGGTCCAGCCGGACGGTTCGCTGAACGTTCCCGATCGGCCGGTGATCCCCTTCATCGAGGGCGACGGTATCGGACCCGACATCTGGCGCGCCACCCGCCTGGTCATCGACCGGGCCGTCACGGCCTGTTTTCGGGGGCGGCGTCAGATCGAATGGCTGGAGGTGCTGGCCGGGGAAAAGGGGTTTCAGCAAACCGGCGAATGGCTGCCGCAAGAAACCCTGGACACCATCCGGGCGCATGTGGTGGCCATCAAGGGGCCGATGACGACGCCGGTCGGCAAGGGCATTCGCAGTGTCAACGTCGCGATCCGCCAGAAGCTCGACCTTTACGCCTGTGTGCGACCGGTCAAGTACATCGAAACCGTGCCAAGCCCGATGAAGCATCCCGAAAAGATCGACATGGTCATCTTCCGGGAGAACACCGAGGACCTGTATGCCGGGATCGAGTGGCAGGCCGGCACCCCTGAAGCCGGCCGGGTCAGCGCCTTTCTGGAATCCGAGATGGGCGTCCGGCTGCCCCCGGGGTCCGGCATCGGCATCAAGCCCATCAGCGCCGCCAACACCAAGCGGCTGGTGGCGCGGGCGATCGCCTTCGCCATCGATAACGCCAGGCCCAGCGTGACCTTCATGCACAAGGGCAACATCATGAAGTTTACCGAGGGGGCCTTCAACCAGTGGGGATACGAGGTGGCGCGGGAGAAATTCGGCGACCGGACCCTCACCGAGACTGAACTCTGGGAGCGTTATGACGGCCGGGCGCCGGCGGGCAAAGTGGTCATCAAGGACCGGATCGCGGACATGCTCTTCCAGCAGGTGCTGCTGCGCCCCGAGGAGTTTGCCGTGATTGCGACCCCGAACCTGAACGGGGACTATCTCTCCGACGCCCTCGCCGCCCAGGTAGGCGGGCTGGGGATGGCGCCAGGGGCCAATATCGGGGACGATTGCGCGGTCTTCGAAGCCACCCACGGCACGGCGCCCAAGTATGCCGGTCTGGACAAGGTCAACCCCAGCTCCCTGCTTCTTTCGGGCGCCATGATGCTGGAGCACATGGGCTGGCGGGAGGCCGCCGACCAGATTCGCCAGGCCCTGCAGGCCACAATCCGGGAGGGCACCGTGACCTATGATCTGGCGCGCCAGATCCAGGGCGCCCACGAAGTCCGGTGTTCGGAGTTCGCCGCCCGGCTGGTGGAAATTCTCGAAACGGCGATCGCGGGATAGAGGCCGGTGGCAGCGCCAGCGGTCGACAGGCCGGAGCCGGTGGTTGCAGGCGAAAATTCGAGCCGGGCGGTGAACCGGGTCGTCCGGGCCGGGGCCTGGGTCGCCAACCGTCTCCTGGCGGCGGTATTTCCCGGTCGTTGTCTGAGCTGCGGCGTCCCCTACGCCGGGATCGGGCCGAATTCGCCGCCGCCCGCGGCTGCCGGCTTCGACCTGCTGCTGGGCCGCTTCCTCTGCCCGGCCTGCCGCAGGAGCTTCCGCCCGGTGGCCTCACCGCTTTGCCCGCGCTGCGGGTTGATGTTCACCAGTCGGGTAGGGGGCGATCATCTCTGCGGCCGCTGCATCCGCAGACCGCCGGCGTTTACCGCGGCCCGGGCTGCCGGGGTCTACGAAGGCGCGCTGATGCAGGCGATCCACCTGCTGAAGTACGGCGGCAAGATTCAGCTTGCCCGCCCCCTCGGCCGCCTGCTGTTCGACACTTTCCGGGATTGCGGGGCGATGGCGGCCGCCGATCTGGTGGTGCCGGTGCCCCTTCACCGGCGCCGTTTTCGTGAGCGGGGTTTCAACCAGGCCTACCTGCTGGTGCGCGAATGGCCCAACTGGAGCCGCTTGGCGGGGGCGGACGGACGGTCGGTGACGGTGGCCCGCAAGGCCCTGGTCCGTCGGCGGCCCACCGTGCCCCAAACGGGGCTGGGGCGGCGGCAGCGGCAGATCAATCTCAAAAACGCCTTCGCACCGGGGCCCGACGCGGCCGGGGGCCGGATCCTCGGCCGTCGCGTCCTGCTGGTGGATGATGTGTTCACCACCGGCGCCACCGTCGAGGCCTGCGCGACCGTCCTGCTCGATGCCGGCGCCCAAGTGGTGACCGTGCTGACCGTGGCCCGGACCCTGTGACAGCGGGCTCACCGGCCCCCGCGTTGGGTGAAGAATTCCGGACAAAAACGCCCATGGAATCCAAGATCGTTTCTCGTGCGGTCCTTCTGGAGCGCTTGCAAGGTCTGCGGCAGGCCGGCCGCCGGGTCGTTTTCACCAACGGCTGTTTTGATATCCTGCATGCCGGTCATGTGCGCTACCTGCAGGCGGCCCGCGCCTGCGGCGACTGTCTGGTGGTAGGGCTCAACTCCGACCGCTCGGTTGTGGCCATCAAGGGCCCCCTGCGCCCGATTGTCAGTCAACAGCACCGGGCGGCGGTGCTGGCAGCCCTGGCGTGCGTGGACTTTGTGACCCTTTTCGAGCGGCCCGAACCCGGGGGCCTGATCGCGGCGGTTCAACCGGACGTCCTGGTCAAGGGCGCCGACTGGGAGGAAGCCCGGATTGTCGGTGCCGCCGAGGTCAAGGCCGCCGGGGGGGAAGTGGTTCGGATTGCACTCGAACCCGGCATTTCCACCAGCGCGATCATCGGCCGCATCGTGCAGCGCTACTGCTGAAGAAACTTGCGCATCCACGTCTTTCAGCCGGCAGAGGGCTTTAGCGCAACGGTAAGAATTTATGATTTTCAGAACCCGGGAGGCCCTGGGATTTTTTCAGTTTCCGCAATTGGCCCAGCGGCCGGAAATCCGGCACGCGATATTTACCCGCCTGGGCGGTTGCAGCCAGGGCCCCTGCCAGGGGCTCAATCTGGGCTTCGGCTGCGGCGACGATCATGCGGCTGTCGCCGCCAACCGGCAGCTGGCGGTGCGTGCGGCCGGCGGCGGGGCGTTGGTGTGCCTGCATCAAACCCATGGGACGGCCATTTTCAGTTTCAGCCGGGATGATGCCCAGTGCCAATCGCCGGAGTCGCCAGCGCCTTTGGCCGACGGTGCAGTTACGGATGTTCCCGGCCGCCTGCTGCTGATCCAGGTGGCCGACTGTCAGAGCGTCATGCTTTATGACCCCCGGTGTCGGGTGGTGGCCAATGTGCATTGCGGCTGGCGGGGCAGCGTCGCCAATATCCTCGGGCGCGCCGTCGGGGTCATGCAGGAGCGCTTCGGCTGCCACCCCGAGACCATCATGGCCGGCATCGGCCCTTCGCTGGGGCCGTGCTGCGCGGAGTTTGTCAATTACCGCAGCGAGATTCCGGAAAAATTCTGGGGATACCGGGTCGGGCGCGACCATTTCGACTTCTGGTCCCTTTCCCGGGACCAGCTGCGCGCCGCGGGTCTGCCGGAAGCCCAGATCGAGTGCAGCCAGATGTGCTCGCGCTGCAATCCGCATCTGTTTTTTTCCTACCGCCGGGCCCGGCATACCGGCCGGTTTGCAGCCGTCATCGGAATTGCCGAAGCGTGACGGCATCTGGCGATGTGAGGCGCTTCAGGTCGGTCAGCGGCGGAGATTCTGCCAAAAGAGGCCTACCGGCGCCGGGGCTTGGGTTTGAAGGCCGTGCGGCGGTCGCCCGCAACCACCCGCGGCCCCCGATTCGTGCACTGTGCTTCGGCGCTCCAAGGAAGCGTTCGATTTAAACCACTCGACCACGGTGGCGTCATGATCCAGACCACAGCGCAGATCCTCTGGAACCAGGCGGTCGCCCCCGCCTGTTACCACATGGGGCTGGCATGCGGCGGGGAGTTGACCCGCGCCCGGCCCGGACAGTTCGTCATGCTGCGTCCGACAACGCAGCTCAGCCCGCTGTTGCGGCGGCCCTTCTCGATCCATGGCCTGATTGCAACCGCAAAGGGCGTCAGCGGCATCCAGATTCTCTACAAGGTGGTCGGGGAGGGGACCAGGCTGCTGGCCCGGCTTGGCGGCGGCAGTTCGGTTGACGTGCTGGGCCCCCTGGGCACCCATTTCCGGCTGCCGCAGCCGGGGCGGCGGATCGTGCTCGCCGCCGGCGGCATCGGCGTGGCGCCGCTGACCTTTCTGGCCGCGGAGCTGATCAAAGCCGGCTGCGATCCGGGCGATATAACGGTTTTCATCGG
>JAABRJ010000103.1 GCA_011390985.1 Desulfobacteraceae bacterium | reverse complement strand
GCAGGATCTGCAAAGCACTGCAAGGTGACTGCCGAGATTGCCCATTCGTATGCGGCGGCCCCCATCCAGGACATGCGTCCGTTCGAGGTCGAGGCGGCCGACACCTGCTGGTCGCCCGCTGTCATCCGCGGACGAAAGGGGTTTTGTCTGGCAGGCGGCTTGAATCATTTTTGGCGTCGGGTTTGTTTACGGCTTACAAAAGGGGGAGTTGGATATGAAAGCTCAGAAATTCTTGTGCTCTTTGGGTGTTTTGCTCTTGATTTTATCCGTGGGGTGTGCCTCGGAAACCGGAGGCACCTTCGCATCCAACCAGGCCCGGGTTGCGCAGTCGGTTTCTTTCGGGACCATCACGCATCTTGCCGATGCCAGGATCGAAAACAATCCAAGCGGCATCGGCGCTGTCGGCGGCGGTGTTGCCGGTGGGGTGATCGGCAGCACAATCGGCGGCGGACGCGGCAGAACGCTTGCAACCGTGGCCGGCGCCGTGCTTGGTGCCGCTGGTGGGCATGCCGCGGAAGGGGCCATCCGCCGAAGCCAGGCCCTTGAAATCTCGGTAAGGCTCGAAAATGGACAAATGGTTTCGGTGGTTCAAGAGCTTGGGCCGGAGGAAAGGTCTTTTCTCGTTGGGGACCGGGTGCGGGTTTTGCGCGGATCCGATGGCACCACCCGGGTGCGCCGGTGATCTGAAATCCGTCAGCGAAATTTCAGGCGCGCCGCTGCAGCACGCCGAGGGTTTTGGTCATCGGCAGTTCGTCGAAAAGCCCGCTGCCGCAGGCGATGCGGTAGACCTGGTAGGGGGCCTGGCCGCCCTCGGCGGGGTCTTTGAAAATGTCGTGGATCAGCAGATAGCCGCCCGGCATCAGGTGTCCGGACCAGGCGCGGTAATCGCTGTGCGCGGTCTCGAAGGCGTGGCCGCCGTCGATGAAGACCAGGGCGAGCGGTGTGGCCCACATCCGTGCGGCCAGGGTCGAGCGGCAGACCAGGGGGATCACGGTGTCCTCCAGGTCTGCGGCCGCCAGGGTCCTGCGAAAGGCGGGCAGGCTGTCGACGCAGCCGCCGGCGGGGTCGAAGAGCGCGGGGTCGAAATAGGCCTCGCCGGGCTGCTGTTCCTCCGAGCCGCGGTGGTGGTCCACCGAGAAGAGGACCCCCCCGTTTCGGCGGCAGCCGCAGCCCAGATAGACCGCCGATTTGCCGCAGTAGCTGCCGATTTCAAGGCAGGGGCCGCGGCCGCTGGCCGTCGCGGCCAGCTCAAAGAGGCGGCGGCCCTCCAGCGGGTCGAGAAACCCTGTGACCGCCGCGGCCAGGCGTTCAGGGCATGCCATCAAACCCCCTTGCCAGCACCTCGCGCGGCTTGACGCCGTCCGAGGGCCCCACCACCCCCTCCTTTTCCATGGTTTCGATGATCCGCGCCGCCCGGTTGTAGCCGATGCGCAAGTGGCGCTGAACCATTGAAATCGACGCCTGCCCCGTCCGGGTCACCAGGGCCACGGCCTCGTCGTAGCGCTCATCGAAGTCTGCGGGGGCGTCCTCGGCGTTCTGGGTCTCGGCCGCGGCTTCGATCACGGCCGCGTCGTAGTCGGGTTTCTGCTGTTCCCGCAGAAACGCGGTGATTCGCTCCAACTCCGCCTCTGAGATGTAGGCGCCGTGAATCCGCTGGAGCTTGGCGGTTCCCGGCGGCATGAAGAGCATATCGCCGTTGCCCAGCAGATTTTCGGCACCGTTGGCGTCGATGATGGTGCGCGAATCGGTCTTGGAAGACACCTGGAAGGTCAGACGGGTGGGAAAGTTGGCCTTGATGATTCCGGTCAGAACATCCACCGACGGGCGCTGGGTGGCGAGGATCAGATGAATGCCGGCGGCCCGGGCCATCTGGGCCAGACGGGTCAGGGCAACCTCAACGTCGCGGGAAGCCACCATCATCAGGTCGGCGAGCTCATCGATGATGATCACGATCAGCGGCAGCTTTTCGGGGGGCGGCGCCTGGCCCTCCTCGGTTTCCGGCGGCGGTTGATGGGCGATTTTCTGGTTGTACTGGTGGATGTTTTTGGCCTGGCAGCGCGACAGCAGTTCATAGCGATGCTCCATCTCGCGCACGGCCCAGAAAAGGGCATTGGTGGCCTTGCTGACATCGGTGACCACCGGCGTGATCAGGTGGGGAATGCCGTCGTAAAGCGAAAGCTCGATGCGCTTGGGGTCCACCATGATCAGGCGGATGTCCTCGGGGGTCGAGCGGTAGAGGAAGCTGCAGATCATGGCGTTGAGGGCCACGCTTTTTCCGGCACCCGTGGCGCCGGCGATCAGCAGGTGCGGCATTTTTTCGAGATCCGCCACCACCGGGTTGCCGACGATGTCCTTGCCCAGGCAGAGGGGCAGTTTGGATCGGGCTTTTTCGAACACCCGGGAGCCGACGACCTCCTTGAAACAGACCATTTCGCGGTCTTCGTTGGGCACTTCGATCCCGATCACGGATTTGCCCGGAATGGCCACCGTCCGGATGCTGAGCGCCCGCAGGGCCAGGGCCAGATCATCGGAAAGGTTGACGATCTTGTTGATCTTGACCCCCGCGGCGGGCTCGTATTCATAGGTCGTGATCACCGGCCCGGGGGTGACCGCCACCACCTTGCCGTTGACCCCGAAATCCTCCAGCTTTTTCTCTATCAGCAGGGATTGGGCTCGCAGGTTGTCGGAGTTGACCTTGACCGAGCGCTCGGGAGGGTCCTGCAGAAACGAGATCGCCGGCAGGCGGAAATTGCCCTCCTGGCGCATGAACGCGAATTCTTCCTGTTGGGGGGCCGGCAGGCTCTTGGGGGGCGGTGGGGGCGGGGTCTTGATCTCGATGGGCGGCGCTTTCTGGGCCGCCCGCTTGCGCTGGTTGCCGCCCTGCTGGCGTTTAAGCTCCCGCTTGGCCTGCCATTGCAGCCGCACCTGGCGCAGGCCTTCCCTGAACCGGAGCGCCTGCCGGCCGGCCCGACGGGCGGAGGTCAGCAGCGAGAACCCGGTGGCCATCATGAACCCCACCAGCCACAGCAGCCCCAGGATGACGGCGGCACCGGTGACGTTGGCGTATCGCACCAGAAAGGACTTCAGGGGGATGCCGAGAAGGCCGCCGGCCGAAAAGCGGCTGCCGAAGACCTCGTAATGGCTCTGCTGCAGGGCCATCAGGCTGCCGCTGGTCACCACCAGCAGCAACCCGCCGACCAGGACCCCGGTCAGGCTGCGGTCCGGCCGGCTGCCGAAAAAGTGCAGGCTCGAAAACAGGAGCAGGACCGGGAGCCAGAAGGCGCCCAGGCCGAAGAGGCCCACCAGCAGGCCGGCCAGGTGGGCGCCGACCAGACCGAAAAGGTTGAAGATCGCGCCGTCGGCCCGCGCGTTGTGGATCGACGGGTCTTCAGGGCTGTAGGACAGCAGGCTCGCCAGGGTCAGGATGACCAGGAAAAAGAGGAAGATTCCAATGATTTCCTTGCGCATGGGGCTTGCTTGGGGAACGGTTTTTTTGACGTCTGCACGTGCCACGGGTACGCGTCTTCCAGTCTCGGCCGGGGGCTAAATCTCCAGAATAAACGGCAGAATCACCGGCCGGCGTTTGATGGCGAAGGTGAAATACTGCCGCAGGGCCGTCTGCACCATGGCGCGAATGGTGGCCAGGCGGTTGGGGGTTTCCGGGCTGACCTCGTCCACGATTTCGAGGATCACGCACTTGGCGTCCTCGAGCAGGTGACCTGTTTCGGTTTCGAAGACAAATCCCCGAGAAACGATTTCCGGCCCGTAGACGATGATCCCGGTTTCCTCGTCAAAGGCCATGTTGACCACTACCAGCCCCTCCTCGGACAAAACCCGTCGCTGCTTGAGGACACTGCGGCCCACATCCCCGACGCCCTTGCCGTCGATCAATACCCGGCCCGTGGCAACGTCGCCCAGGATGCGGCCGCCGTCCTCGTCGAAGCCGATGGTCTGGCCGTTTTCCGCCAGCAGGACGCGCTCCTTGGGAATGCCGGTCTGCTGGGCCAGCCGGGAGTGGAGAACCAGGTGGCGGTACTCCCCGTGGATGGGAATAAAGTAACGGGGTCGGGTCAGGCTGATCATCAGTTTGAGTTCTTCCTGAAAGGCATGGCCCGAAACGTGGATCATGGAAATCTTTTCGTAGATCACGTCCGCCCCCCGGCGATAGAGGCTGTTGATGATGCCCGCGATCGCTTTTTCGTTTCCCGGGATAAATTTGGACGACAAAATGACCGTGTCGCCGTTCTTGATCTTGATCTGCTTGTGGCTGCCGGCGGCCATGCGGGCGAGGGCGGACATTGGCTCGCCCTGGCTGCCGGTGGTGATGATGACGATCTCGTTGTCGGGGTGCGCGCCGATCTCCTCGATGTCGATGGCCATCTCCGGCGGGAGGGTCAGGTAGCCCAGCTGCCGGGCGATGCCGACGCTGATCTCGATGCTCCTGCCGTCGATGACCACTTTGCTGCCGCGCTGGCGGGCGATCTCGATCACCTGCTGGATCCGTCCGATGCTGGAGGCGAAGAGCCCCACGATGGTGCGGCCGCCGCTTTTGGTGATGATTCTGGCCAGGGTCTCGCCGATCTCGCGGTCGGAGATCGTATAGCCTTCTTTCTCGACGTTGGTGGAGTCCGACAGCAGCGCCAGCACCCCTTCCTGGCCGAAGCGCGCGAACTTGTTGACGTCGGTTCGCATGCCGCCGACGGCGTCGTGGCTGATCTTGAAATCGCCGGTGTGGATCACGATTCCCAGGGGCGTTCTGAAGGCCACGCCGATCCCCCCGACGACGCTGTGGCAGACGTCGATGAATTCCAGCTGGAAGGCCCCCAGCCGCAGCGGCGCCGCGCTGGAGACGGTCTCGAGGCGGGTGGCCTGAAGCATGTCGCGCTCCTGGAGTTTGTGGCGCACGATCCCCAGGGTGAAGGGCGTTCCGTAAACCGGGACGTTGACCTCGCGCAGCAGGTACGGCAGCGCCCCGATGTGATCTTCATGGGCATGGGTCAGCACGATGCCGCAGACTTTGGCGGCGTTGCGGCGGATAAAGTCCAGGTCCGGTATGACGATGTCCACCCCGAGCATGTAATCCTCGGGGAACATCAGGCCCGCATCGACGATCACCATCGTCTCGGCATATTCGAAGACCATCATGTTGAGCCCGATTTCGCCCAACCCGCCCAGCGGAATAATTTTCAGCATGCCGAAAGCTTCCTAACCCTTCTGATCAAAGCCGTCGCAGATGACCTGGCGGACCGCCGCGATCAGGGCATCCTTGGTCTTGCGCGTGTAAGCGGTGGTGTCGATGGGCGCCAGAATTTCAAGTTCCACGCGGCCCGGCAGGATCCGCAGGCGGTCTTTGGGCATGATCGACCGGGTGCCGCGAATCACCACCGGTACGATCGGGACACCGGCATCCAGCGCCAGAATGAAGCCGCCTTTTTTAAACGGCCGGATGCAGCCGTCCAGGCTGCGCGTGCCCTCGGGGAAGATCAGGACCGATACCCCGCCGCGGATGATTTTAGCGGCCCGCTTGAGGCTCAGAAAAGCCGAGCGGCGGTCAGAACGGTTGATGCTGATGTATCCCACCCGCTGCATGGCGTAGCCAAAAAAAGGGATTTTGAAGAGTTCTTCCTTGGCCAGCCAGCGGAACTGGACTTTGAGAAACGCCAGCAGGACCGGGATGTCGAAATTGCTCTGGTGGTTGGACATGAAAATATAGGATTTCGCCGGGTCGATTCTTTCCATGCCCGTGACCCGCACCCGAATGCCGCTGGCGGCCAGAATCGAGCGGCCCCAGAGGCGGGCCGCGATGTTCCAACCAGTGAAAAAAGAATGGCCAGATAACCGAACAGGACCGTTGAGAAAAGCGTCCAAAGTCCAATTACAATCGTGTGCAGCATGCGGAGATGTCCCCAAATCTTGAGGCGCCGAGCCCGTTTGCGGCGCAGGGGATGGGCGTTTTTCAGGTCACAAGCCCCAGGTGGTCGAAAAGGGCGTCGATATAGCGAATCAACCAGTTGCGCTGCGCTTCGGTCACGAATCCCATGCACTCGCAGCGCAGCTTGCTGCGGGTGCGGACGAGCAGTTCGCACGCCAGGTGGTCCGGTTCGAGCGTCAGAGTCAAAAAATGCGGCCGGCAAGCCGTGTGACGCGCCTGCAGGTCCGTGCAGACCCGTTCGTCCAGCGGAAGCCAATAGACCCCCGGCAGATTCGCGGCTTCGAAATTCTGGTCCAGAAAGGCTTTCAGCCGCTGGTGGTCATGGGGCCGAAGTTCGTCGATAACATACTGTTTCATAAAGTATTCTTAGCTATCACAGTTTGTTGCAGCAGGCAAGTTCAATGTTTGCTCCCCAGGCGGGCCCAGTGGCCTTCGCGGGCTCAAGTTTCGGGTTGGGGTAGACGATGGATTAGCTTGAATCCCGCGGCCGGCGTCACCAGGCGACCTGCCGGAGCCAACCCGACCGCGCGCCAATGCGCCGAAAGCAAGTGAGAAGACATGAAAGTCCAGTGCCCTTCCTGTGGCCAAACGTATAACATCCCCGAAGACCGTCTGCCAAAAGGAAAAATCATTGCATTTCCCTGCCAGGCCTGCAAGGCAAAAATCCGCCTGGATATGCGAGCCTGCGGTGATGCCGGCCCGGGGTCAGCGTGCGGGGCGGGGCCGGGCGTGGATTCGTGCAGGTCCAAGGCCCTTAAAGAGCGGATTCTCAAAACGCAGGGCGACCTGCCGTCCATGCTTCAGGTGGTTATGAAGGCCCGGGAGGTCATGGCCAATCCCAAAACGGGCTTCAAGGAGATCGCCGCCGTGCTGGAGACCGACCAGGCGCTGGCCGGCCGGGTGCTCAAAATGGCCAATTCGGCCTATTACGGTCTCAGCGGCATGGTCTCCTCGATTCAGCACGCCTCGGTGGTCCTGGGGTTTAAAACCCTTGAGGAGGTCATCACCCTGGCGGGCAGCACCAGTTTTCTGGGCAGCGAGCTGACCGGCTATGGCATCGATTCCGGCGGCCTCTGGCGCCATTCGCTGGCCGTGGCGTTCGGCTCCAAGATCATCGCCGCCGACCGCAACAACGGCCTCCAGGAGCATGCCTTTACCGCCGGCCTGTTTCATGATGCCGGAAAAATCATCCTGGACCCCCACGTCTTGGAGCGCAAAGCCGAGTTCGACGCGTTCCTGGCGGAAGCCCAGGGCAGCTGTTTTCAGGCCGAGCAAAAGCTCTTTGGCTTTGACCATGCCGAACTCGCCGCCGAACTCTGCACGCAGTGGAAAATTCCAGAGATCCAGGCGGTCGGCGTCGGCTTTCACCACAATCCGGGAGCTGCCGATGGCGCAGATCTGGCCTACATCCTTCACGTGGCGGACCTGATCGCCGCAATGCTGGCCGCTTCGGCGGATATCGACCCCACCTGGCCCCAGGCCGCGGCAGGGGCCCTGGAGCATCTGGGGCTCCAATCGCAAAGGCTAAACGAGGTGGTCGAAACGGTGCGGGGAGCCGTGCAGAAAATCACCGAGCAGATGAACTGACCGCTCGTCGTTGCCAAATTTAAACGCCCGTCCGGCAGTTTGCAGGCGGGCGTTTGGCGTTGGGGCAAGCGGGGGGCTCAGTCGTTGGCGTGCAGCGTTGCGCCCGCTGCGACGGTTTGCCGCTCGAGGGCCAGCATCGCCTGCTTGAGTTGCGTGCCGCCGCCGAACTGGCCGCACGAACCGTCGCTGCGGATCACCCGGTGGCAGGGAATCAGGATGGGGTAGGGGTTTTTGGCGAGCGCGGTGCCGGTTGAACGCGCCGCCTTCGGTCTGCCCGCTGCCTGCGCCACCTCGTGGTAGGTCCGTGTCTGACCGTAGGGGATTCTGGCGGTGGCTCTGAGAGCGGCCTGCTGCAGGGGGGTGAGCGCGCTGAGATCGAGCCACTCCCAAGGCGGCCAGGGAGGGGCTGGCTGCCGGCCGTTGAAATAGTCGCGGATGGCCCGGGCGACCGCCAGGGCATTGGGGTCCTGGCCGGCCTCCGGGGCGCCTGCCGCCTGCAGCTGGGCCCGCAGCCCGTCAGGCTGGGGCTGCGGCAGCAGAATTTCCACCAGGCGAAAGGGGGCGCTCCGGTAGATTATGCCGGCGAACCCCAGCGGGGTTTCGGTGATCACGTGGCGTTGGACGGCGGGCGGGTTCATCGGCGGCACCTTTCGGGTCTGATGGGCCGTGACGGCTGTCGGCGGGAAGGACGGGGCGCGGCAAACAAAAAAACCTCCCCGGAACCGTTCCGGGGAGGTTTGAACCTGCGGATTGATCAGGTCTCCTCGACGCTGATGGCGCCGGGTTCGCAAACTTCCACGCAGCTTTCGCAGCCAAGGCATTCTTCAGCATTGACCGGGCTGGATTTGCCGTCGACCATTTCAAACACTTCGACCGGGCAGACATCCACGCACTCTTCACAGCCTTCGCATTTTTCTTCGTCCACAGTGGGAACAAAAGCCATTGGTAAGCCTCCTTTCAAGGTAAATTAATGGCGGGCGTTCGCCATTTGCTCGCGAGAAAAAGTCCTTATACCAATTAATAGGGGGAGTCAAGCCTTCAAAGAAAAATCCTGCGATGGACGCAGACTAAATAATTTTCAATTATTTCAATTTGTTTCTAATTGCATGGGCCGGGCCGGGTTTTCGGTATCGAAAATTCGCCCACCCAGGCGGGGGGTGCCGGGGTGCCGCGCGGTCTCAGGCAATCAGCGCCAGCAGGGTGTGGCGGTGGCGGCTGGGCCGATCGCTTGGGGCCTTCATCGGCGGTCTGCCGATGAGATCCGCGAGCAGCATCGGCAGGGGCGTCTCCGGCACCAGGGCCAGCTTCAGGGCAAACGGTCCGGGCGACGGCGGTGCCGCCGGTGGCGGCGGCAGGACCGGCTGGCCCGGCGCAGGCCAGGCGGTCTGGGCCAGACGCTCAAGAGCGACGAGCAGCTCGCTGCGCCACTCGACGGCCGGCGCGCTGTCGGCCGAAAGGCCGGAAACGACGGGCCAGTGGGCCATTACAAGGGTCGCGGGAAAGCGGTCCGCGAAAAGGTCCCATGCGGCCGGGCTGTCCGTCACCAGAACGGCATCGGCTTCGGGCGCCTGAAGTGCCAGCCGGGCCCAGGCCGTGAGGCGCTCGACGGTCATGTGGCCGCCCGGATCGGGGGCCGGCGCCAGCCGGGGGGCGGGGGCCGGCGGTCGGTCGTCAAAATCGCCCAGTTCGCGCAGCATGGCCTGCTGACGATCGTCGACGACCTCGAGCGCCTGCTGCAGCTCGCGCTGCTGGCGGTCAAAGGCCTGGGCCATCTGAAGAAACACCCGCGCCTGGAAAAGGGCGTCGGCGGCATCGGGGCCGGTTTTGGCGCTGCCGGTCTGCCGCAGGATCTCCGAGCGGATTTTCAGGGGCGACTGGTCGTCGAAAAAGGGAATTTCCCCCTGGCGGGTTTTGAACCGTGTCAGGTCCCGGCTGCCGTGAAGTTCAGCCCACTGCTGATATTCCTGCAGCAGGACGCGCAGGCGGTTTTCATCGCCTTGCACCGGGGTGCGGATTTCCAGGGCGCCGCGGTCGACCCAGGCCTGCAGCCGGCCCGCGGGATCCAGGCGCGACGGGCGGTAGAGCAGCAGACTTCCGAAAACGGCGGTTGCAGCCGCCAGGCGCGGCTGCGAAATATCGGTGAAGGGGAAAAAGGTCGCTTTCATGTTCCTCCAGACGGGGTTTTGGGGGCATAGCCGATTCGCTGCGCGGCGCTCACGTGCCCGGGGGCAGCTTGGCGTCCCGGACCGTCACGCCCCGGCCCTGAAGCTGGTCCCTGAGGCGGTCGGCTTCATCCCAGTTTCCGTTGCGGCGCGCTTTTTCGCGGGCCGTTATCAGGCGCTGGGTTTCCGGGTCGGCCAGAACGTCGGTAAAATCAAAGATCTTCAAGACCGCGTCGATGCTCCGGAACGCCTCCAGGATTTTTACGGCGTCCTCAATGCTGAGCTGATTTTGAAAAATAAGGATATTGACCCGTTTGACATTGCGGAAAAGCGAGGCGGCGGCCAGGGCCATGTTCAGGTCGTCGTCTAGGGCACCCACAAAGCCCTGGCGAATGTCGTAAAGCAACTGGTCTAGTTCTGCAAAGGGGCGCCCGTCTTCGACGTTCAGCAGGTTCTGAACGCAGGCATCCAGCCGCCGCAGGGCCTGGCGGGCGTCGGCAATGCGCTCCGCAGAAAATACGAGCGGTTTACGGTAGTGGCCTGAAAGAAGCCAGTAGCGGATCTCGCGGCCCGTGCAGCCCTGGGCGATCAGGGTCGCAAGGGTCAGGCCGGCGCTGCGCGCGTCGGCCTTTTTGCCGTCGGCCAGGACCCGCTCGCAGAGGGCCCAGCAGCCGGCCAGGGGGCTGCCGGTCAGCGCTCTGGCGATGGCGATTTCATTTTCGTGGTGCGGGAAGGCCAGCTCCCGGCTGCTGGCGTGGAGGTCATAGCCCTTGGCGAAATACTTCATCGCCATCGCAATTCCTTGAATGTGCCAGGAGGGCCGGACGTTGCCCCACTCGGTTTTGGTGTAGAGGCCGCGTTTGAGCTCGGACAGCCGGGAACGCTTGAACAAGGTGAAATCGCGCGGGTTGTCCTTTTCGTATTCATCCAGGTCGACCGTGGCGCCAAGACGGATTTTGTTGATGTCGATGCCCGAAAAATGGCCGTAATCCGCAGCGCGCGCGATATTGAAGTACAGCGAGCGCAGTTTTTCGTAGGCATAGCCCTTGGCGACCAGCTTCTGGGCCAGCGCGACCATCTCCTCGGTGTGCTCGCTGGCGCGCGGATAAAGGTCTGCGGGCTGGACGCGCAGGCAGGCCAGGTCCTCTTTGAAGGCCGCGATGTGCCGGTCGGTAAACGCAAGCAGGTCGCTGCCGGCCTGTTCGGAGCCCGCGATCGTCTTGTCGTCCAGATCGGTGATGTTGATCAGGTGGCGGACCTCGTAGCCGCGGAAGGCCAGGTAGCGGGCCAGCAGATCGGCGAAAACAAAACGCCGGCACTCCCCCAGGTGCATCCGCGCGTGGGCCGTGGGACCGCAGGTGAACATCGCAACCTTGCCGGGCAGCCGCGGTACAAAGCCCTCCTTGCTGCGCGTCAGGGTGTTGAAAAGCTTGAAGGCCACCTTTTCGCGCACCGCGAAAAGGGACGTGCTGAGGTAACGCTCGCCGCTGTCGGGGAAGATGACCACAATCAGGCCCTCGCGCATGGCGGCGGCTTCCCGGGCGGCAATGGCCATCGCCGCCCCGCTGCTCATCCCCACAAAGATCCCCTCTTCGCGCGCCAGGCGGCGGGCCATCTCGAAGGCGTCTTCGTCGTCGATGTTGACTTTTTTATCGAGCCTGTTTTTCTCATAGATTTCGGGGCAATAGGCCTCCTTCATGTTCTTCAGGCCCTGGATCTTGTGGCCGAGGTAGGGCTCGACGCCGACGATCTCGATGGCGGGGTTGAATTCCTTGAGGCGGCGCGAAAGGCCCATCAGCGTGCCGGTGGTGCCCATGGTGGCCACCACCTTGGTGACCTTGCCGTCGGTCTGGTGCCAGATTTCGGGCGCCGTGCCCTGGTAATGGGCCTTCCAGTTGGCTTCGGTGTTGTACTGGTCGGCCATGTAGTAGACGCCCGGGTTCTCCCGGGCCAGCCGGTAGACTTCCTCGATGGCCCCGTCGGTGCCCAGGTGGCCCGGGGTCAGCAGGATCTCGGCGCCCCGCGCCCGCAGGATCTTCTTGCGCTCCTCGCTGGCGGCCTCCGACATGGCCAGCAGCAGACGGTAGCCCTTGACCGAGCAGACCAGCGCCAGGCCGATGCCGGTATTGCCGCTCGTGGCCTCGATGATCGTCTTGTCCGCTGTCAGTTGGCCGGATTCTTCGCCCGCCGTGATCATCGCAAGCGCCGCGCGGTCCTTGATGGAACCGCCGGGGTTGAAGAATTCCAGCTTGGCCAGGATCTTGACCCGCGGGTTGGGATTCAGGCGTCTGATCTCCACCAACGGTGTGTTGCCGATGGTGTCGAGAATTGAAAAAGCCATGTCAGCGTGTCCTTGTTCGCGGCCTTGCGGCTATCGTCAAACGGCTGCGCCTGAGGTCGGCAGGCGGTTCAAGCGTCTATCCAGAATTTCGAAAATCGTTTGCCTGACGGCCGCCTCGCTCCGGGCGGCGTCGACAACCGCGAAGCGTTGGGGCTCGCCTGCGGCCAGGTCCAGGTAGCCGGCGCGCACCTTGCGGTGAAAGGCGAGCGCCTCCTTTTCGAAGCGCGACTCGCCGTCGCCCCGCGACCCGCTGTCCAGCTGGCGCCAGGCGCGCCCCAGACCGGCTTCGGGATCGAGGTCCAGCAGCAGGGTCAGGTCGGGTTTGAGCCCGCCCAAAAGCAGGTTGTGCAGCGTCTGGACCAGGTGCCGGTCCAGGCCGCGGGCATAGCCCTGGTAGACCAGGGTGGCGTCGAAAAAGCGATCACACAGGACCGTGCGCCCGGCCTCGAGCGCCGGGGCGACGACCTCCTGGACATGCTGGACGCGGTCGGCGGTGTAAAGCAGCAGCTCGGCCCCCGGCGCCAGGTGGCGGTGGGCGGGGTCCAGCAGGATCGCCCGCAGTTTTTCACCGATGCCGGTGCCGCCGGGCTCCCGGGTCTGCACGCAGGTTCGGCCGCGGCTTTCCAGAAAGCGGGCGATGTGGGCCATCTGAGTGGTCTTGCCGGAACCTTCGATGCCTTCAAGCGTGATAAACATGCACTCTTTTTCTCTTCCCGCCTCTGCAACCGGGCCACTCCTGGGCGCTGGGCCGCGTTTTCAGGGCGCAGACGGCGGCCCTCGGCCGTCGCGGCCGGTGCAATTCAGCTTTTCTTGGGGTGTTGGCCGGTGTAAAAATGGCGCCCCAGCAGCCGATGGTAGCTGGTCCAGGTCGCCTGGGAGGCGTCGCTGTTGATGAAATCGCGGATGCCGTTGATCTTGGAGTCCATTTCATCGATGTAATTGAGCAGCACGGCCTCGATGGTTTTGGGGGGCTCGGGGGAGCCCAGCTCGCGGGCGCCGTGGTGGCTGACGATCATGTGCTTCAGCAGGTTGGCCTGCTCGACGGGAAAGTCGGGCACTTCGCGGATCTTGGCCGTGACGATTTCCAGGCCGATCACGATGTGGCTGAGCAGCCGCCCCTCGTCGGAATAGTCGATGGCCACCTGGTAGTCGAATTCCCGGATTTTGCCGATATCGTGAAAGATGGCGCCCACCAGCAGCAGGTCGCGGTCCACGCCGCTGTAATGCTGGGCGATCTTCTCGGCGAGGAGCGCCATGGACAGCGAGTGTTCCAAAAGCCCCCCGATATAGGCATGGTGCATGTTTTTGGCCGCGGGGGCGGTTTTGAAGCGCCGCACGAATTCGGCGTCCTGCCAGAAGGCCGCCACCAGGGCCTTGAGCCAGGGGGCCTGCAGGCTGTGGGTGAGCTGGGACAGGCGCTCGAACATCTTGTCCGGGTCCCGCTGGCTGGTGGGCAGAAAATCGGCGGGGGTGACGCTCTCCGGCGGGCAGGGCTGGATCGACTTGACCACCAGCTGCAGGCTGCCCTTGTATTCGCCGACGCTGCCCTTGACGGCGACAAAATCCCCCGCCGCGACCGTCGGGGCGATTTCCTCGACACGCTCCCAGAGCACGCCTTTGATGTTGCCGCTGCGATCCGAGAAGGATGCGTTGAGATACGGCTTGCCGTCCCTTTTCTGATAGAGGGCTTTTTCGGCCAGGACAAACACGTCATCCACCGTTTCGCCGGCCTTGAGATTTTCGATAAACTGGCGCTTCATGGGGGCACCTTTCCGCGGGTTGGCGTGCGCCGCGACGCGCTCAGCCGCATGCCAGGGGCCAGGCTTTGAGATTCTCCAGCAGGTCGTAGGCGGTCATGTCGCATTTCAGCGGACAGATGGTGATAAAGTTGTGGCGCAGGGCCCCGCCGTCAACTTCGAGGTCCGCATAACCCGTTTGCGGGTCGCAGCCCTGCCAGAAATAGACCCGGTTGCGGGGATCGGTGCGTTTTTCGAAGGCGTCGGCAAAAACGCCGACGCCCTGTCGGCTGACGCGCACCCCGGCCATTGCGCTCAGCGGCAGGTCGGGGAGATTGACGTTCAGAAACGTGCCGCCGGGAAGCCCCTTCTCAAAAACCATCTCCGCCAGCTGGGCGATAAAACCGGCGGCGGCATCGTAGTGCCGCGGCGCCTGGCTGTTGACCGAGACCGCGATGGCCGGGAGGCCCAGCAGGGCGGCTTCCTTGGCGGCCGATACCGTTCCGGAGTAGTTGAGGTTGATCCCCACGTTGGCCCCCGGGTTGATTCCGGAAACCACCAGGTCCGGCCGGCGCTCCAGCAGCTCCAAAACCCCCAGCTTGACGCAGTCCGCGGGGGTGCCGCTGACGGCGTAGCCGTCGTGCACCCCGTCCGCGCCGCGGTGGTGGCAGAGCCGCAGCGGCTTGTGCAGGGTAATGCTGTGGCTGACGGCGCTGCGCTCACGCTCCGGCGCCACAACCGTCGTCGGGTAATCCCGTGCGAAGCGCCGGTAGAGTGCACGCAGGCCCTCGGCCTGGATGCCGTCATCGTTGGTCAACAAGACGTTCATCTTTTTTCCGGTTGGCGTTTTGACAGCGTTCATGGGCTTCGGCAGCCTGGCCGCAACCAGGCCGTTTTGCAACTACGTCTTGATTTTTCAATTAAACTGAAATTATACTTCAAATTCAATTCGGGTTCAACAGGTTATGCACCGCTTCCGTGGAATGCGGAAAATCTTCGCGACGGGTCGCTGCCAGGAGGTATGTCGGTCCACCAACTGGGTCCAGATGAGTGCACTCAACAGGTTGGGTCAAAGAACAGGCGGTCTCGGCCCGCGGGAAGGATCCGGGGCTGCGGCCGGCCCGTTTTTTTTGCCACGCTCGATTTCCCTCTGGACGGCTCTGGCGGTTGCGCTGCTGGTGGCCTTGGCGGGTGGTCGGGCGGCGGCGCTGGAGGCCTTGACCGATGACCCCAAAACGCCCTGGCACATCACGGCCGACGAGATCACCTATGACGACCAGCTGCAGCAGTACATCGCCCGCGGCAATGTCGATGTCACCAAGCTGGACCGCCGCTTGAAGGCGGATTTCGTGCGCTTCGACTACCGCAACATGGTGGCCGTGGCTTCCGGCAATGCCATCATGACCGTGGGCCAGGACGTCCTCAGCGGCGACCGCATGGAGATGGATCTGAATTCCGAGACCGGAACGGTTTACGGGGGCGGCCTGTTCGTCGAGGAAAAACATTTCTTTATCAGGGGCGAGACCATCCAGAAAGTCGGCCCGCGGAATTTCAAGGTTCAAAGGGCGGTCCTCACGAGCTGCGACGGAGACCCGCCGGCCTGGAGGATCACCGGCCGCAACCTCAAGGTCGCCCTTGAAGGCTACGGGACTGTCACGCACCCCGTCCTGTGGGTCCGCAACGTGCCGGTGCTCTACGCCCCGTTCATGTTTTTTCCGGTCAAGGAAAAGCGCCAGAGCGGCCTGCTGACCCCCGAGGCGGGTGTTTCCGACCGCAGGGGGCTGCAGTATGTGCAGCCTTTTTTCTGGGCGATCAATGACAGCAGCGACGCAACCTTTTACCTCGATTATATGGCCGACCGGGGGGTCAAGACCGGCGGGGAATATCGCTACATGCTGGACGAAAGGTC
>JAABRJ010000090.1 GCA_011390985.1 Desulfobacteraceae bacterium | reverse complement strand
CTTGAACTTCTTTTTCGGCAACCTCTGGGTGGTGCTGACGGTCTCCCTGGCCATCCTGCTGGTCAAGGGCATCATCGTCGCGATGGCCGGGTTGATCGTGGGCTATCCCCTGCGGGTCGCCGCCCTCACGGGCCTGACCCTCTGTCAGATCGGTGAGTTCTCCTTTGTGCTGGCCGGCGTGGGCATGGCTTACGGGCTCATGGCCGCGGCCGAGTACCAGCTCTTTCTTTCCGCGGCCATTGTGACCATGTCCCTGACCCCCTTCCTGATCATGGCCTCACCGCGCTTTTCCGACTTCCTGGCCGCCAGGCTCCCCTGGGGGGCCGGCCCCCTGGTCCCCGCCGGCAAGAATTGCAACACCGAACTCCTCGAGGACCACCTGATCATCGTGGGTTTCGGCGTCGGCGGCCGGCACCTGGCGAGGGCCGCCAGGATGGCCGGGATCCGCTACGTGGTCCTCGAGATGAACCCCGACACGGTGCGCAACGAGGGCGCCAAGGGCGAGCCGATCTCATACGGCGATGCTGCCCAGCCCGCGGTGCTGGCGCACGCCGGCGTCGCCCGGGCCCGCATTCTGGCCGTGGTCATCGCCGACCCCGCGGCCATCCGGCGCATCACCGAGGCCGCCCGCAAGGCCAACCCGGCCCTGCGCATCGTGGTGCGGACCCGTTTCGTCACCGAAATTCAGCCGCTCAAGGAGCTTGGCGCCAACGAGGTGGTCCCCGAGGAGTTCGAGACCTCCATCGGGATCTTCACCCGGGTTCTGGCCACCTACCTGGTCCCGATGCGCGAGATCGAACGCTTCGCCTCCGAGGTGCGCGGCGAGAACTACGACTTTTTGTGCGAATCCGGGACGCCCGACCAGTCCTTCTGCGGCGTTCGGGACGTGCTCACCGGGCACGAGGTCGTCGCGCTGATCTTGGACCCGGGCGCCCCCCTGGAGGGCAAAAGCCTGAAGGAAGCGGCCCTGCGCCAGATTCACGGCCTGACCGTGGTGGCTGTCCGGCGCGGCGACCGGACCCTCGCCAACCCTGAGGCGGACTTCAGGCTGCAGGCCGCCGACCTGGCCTACGTGTTCGGCGAACACCGGCACATCCTGGGCAAATTGCACCTGTTCAGGAAGCCCGAGCCGGACAACCGTCCGAAGCCGGCCTGAAGGCGCCGGAGCGCAGAGACCATAAATTTGTATTGACAACTTAACCAATATCCCCGATGCTGCTTTCACGTGGCCGCCGCAACGGTCCCCGTGAATGGAAACGGCTTTTCTTTAATGTTATGTTTTTTTATCGCCCCGTGCCATGCTTGAGACCCCGAACGAAATCCTGAACCCCCAATCGCCACTGCCGCTCTACCACCAGTTGGCCGAGCTGCTGGCCGCCAAAATCCGCGGCGGGGACTACCCGCCGGGCACCCGGATCCCCTCCGAACACAAGCTGGCGGCGGTTTTCGCCATCGGGCGGCCCACCGCCCGGCAGGCCACCGACGTCCTGGTGCGCAAGGGCCTGGTGGCCCGCCGGCGGGGATCGGGCACCTACGTGCGGGAGCCGCGCCAGGAGGTGGAGCTCTTTTCGCTCGACGGCACCAGCGCCGCGTTCACCCGCAAGGGGCTGGCGGTCGAAAGCCGGATCATCGCCCCGGTCGTGCTCAAAACCGTCGGCGACGACGGCGACAACCCGTTCGCCGGCCGCGAGGCCTATTTTTTGGAGCGTCTTACCCGGGTGGGGGCCGTCCCGGTGCTGATTGAAGCCCTCTTTCTGCACCCGCGGCTTTTTGCCGGCCTCGCGGCCCTGGATCTGGAGGGCCGTTCGCTCTCGGCGATCGCCGAAGAGCGCTATTTCCTGCGCCCCAACGGCGGCCGCCAAAACTTTCAAATTGCCTATCTCGACGCCGACCGGGCGCGCCACCTCCTGGTGACCCCGGAAACCCCGGTGCTGGCCGTCAGGCGCTGCCTGCACTTTCCCCAGGCGCAAAACGGCGTTTTTTCAGAACTATACTGCCGCACGGATCAATTTGTCTTTTCGCAAAATATCGGAGGACCTGGCGATGCTTAAACGGGGCTACTATGCCGACTTCGGCGGCGCGTTTCTGCCGGAGATCCTGAACGCGACCTTTGACCAACTGGAGGCGGTCTTCGAGGCCGCCAAGGCCGATCCTGACTTCTGGCCGGCCTACCAGG
>JAABRJ010000089.1 GCA_011390985.1 Desulfobacteraceae bacterium | reverse complement strand
CGCTCACCTTTGCGGCGAACCTCACCCGCCATTTCGGCGGGGCGCGCATCTACGTCAAGCGCGAGGATCTCAACCACACCGGCGCCCACAAGGCCAACAACGTCATGGGTCAGGGGCTGCTGGTTCAGCGCATGGGCAAAACGCGGGTGATCGCCGAAACCGGCGCCGGTCAGCACGGGGTGGCGACCGCCACCATGGCGGCGCGCTTCGGTTTTGACTGCACCGTCTACATGGGCGAGGTCGACGTGGCGCGCCAGCGCCCCAACGTCTTCTGGATGGAGCGACTGGGCGCGACGGTGGTGCCGGTCCGCGACGGCACCCGCATCCTGAAGGACGCCATCAACGAGGCCTTCCGCGACTGGGTCGGCAACATGGACACCACCCACTACGTGCTCGGGACGGCCTGCGGACCTCACCCCTTCCCGGAGATGGTGACCTATTTTCAGTCGATCATCGGCCGCGAGGCCCGCCGCCAGATACTCGAAAGGGAAGGGCGGCTGCCAAAGCGGGTTTACGCCTGCGTGGGCGGCGGCTCCAATGCGATGGGACTTTTTTCGGGGTTTCTGGACGATCCGGTGGAACTGGTGGGCGTGGAGGCCGGCGGCAAGGGGCTCGATTCGGGTCGGCATGCCTCACGTTTGTGCTCGGCGGATGCCAGCGTGGGGGTCGCCCAGGGCTACAGGACCTTTTTTCTGCAGGACAGCGACGGCCAGATGCGGGAGACCCACAGCATATCGGCGGGACTGGACTACGTGGGGGTCTCCCCGATCCTGGCGCAGTTCAAACAATCCGGCCGGGCGCGCTTCGAGGCCGCCACCGATGCCGAGGTCCTGGACGCCTTGACCCTCACCATGCGCAAGGAAGGCCTGATCCCGGCACTGGAGTCGGCCCACGCGTTTGCCCGTGCCTTCAAGGAAGTGCCGGAAATGGCCGCCGACGACATCGTCATCATCAACCAGTCCGGCCGCGGCGACAAGGACATCTTCACCATCGCCGAGGCGCTTCAAGACCCGGCCTGGCGGG
Organism: Desulfobacteraceae bacterium; assembly: GCA_011390985.1. GTDB lineage: Bacteria > Desulfobacterota > Desulfobacteria > Desulfobacterales > JAABRJ01 > JAABRJ01. The sequence goes on along the minus strand of JAABRJ010000089.1, from coordinate 13,015 downwards.
ATTTCATCAAACACAAGGCGGAGCAATACGATGCTTGAAACCTACCTGCGAGGTCAGCGCGCGAAAAAGGACATCCTGCTGATGACCCACATCGTCGTCGGCTACCCGTCATTCGAGGCGTCTTTTGAGATCGTGAGGGCCATGGTGGCGGCCGGGGTGGACCTGATGGAGCTCCAGATCCCGTTTTCCGAGCCGATTGCCGACGGGCCGGTCATCCTGCGGGCCAACCAGGAAGTCCTCGGCCGCGGCGCCCGGGTGCGGCAGTCGCTGGCGTTTGCCGAACGGGTGACCGCGGCCTTCGACATCCCGTTCCTGTTCATGACCTATTGCAACATCGTCTTCAAATACGGGGTCGCGGACTTCGCCGCCGAGATGGCGCGCATCGGCATGGCCGGGGCGATCGTCGCCGACCTGCCGCCCGAGGAGGGAGAGACCTATCTGACCGCCATGCAGGCCCATGGACTGGCGCCGATCTTCATCTTTTCACCCACCACCGGTCAGGAGCGTATGCGGATGCTGGCCGGTCACGGCCGCGGCTTTATCTACTGCGTCGCCCGCAAGGGAGTGACCGGCCAGCAGACGGCGTTTTCCCAAGAGCTGGAGGGCTACCTGGCGCGCTGCCGCCAGGCAACGGACCTGCCGCTGGCCCTGGGCTTCGGGGTCAAGGACCGGGCCGACATCGATTTTCTCAGGGGCAAGGTGGATATCGCCGTGATCGGTACCGAGACCATCCGTCTGGTGGACCAACACGGGGTCGGGGCGGTGGAAGGGTTTATCCGTAGTCTGCTCTCCTGACCACCGCCGCCGCCGGCAACTGGCGCGGATCAAGCGGAGAGCACGGCCGTCATCCTGGCCACTGCAACCTGCTCCTGGGCATTGGGCTCGCGGCCGAGCATCTTGACCCCTTCGCCTAGCAGCGCCAGGGCCTCGCGACGGTCTTTGCGGGTCGGCAGCAGCCGGGGCAGGGCGGCGATGGCCTGGTCGGTGTCGGTTTGCAGGATGCGCGCCTGGGTCCGGACCAGGTCCTGCAACTCGCCCGGGCCGATGTCCCGGGTGCGCCGGTTTTTCTGGGTCAGCCGGCCCGCCATGGCGTAGCCCTTGCGCTGAAGTTCGAAATCCGCCCGCATCAGGGTCAGAATGATGCGGACCGCCGCCTCCCGGAATCCCCCCTTGCCCATGGCCTGTCGCAGACTTTCGGCATCCTCGCGCCGCAGCGCCTCGACTTGCCGGGCGCCGTCGCCGGAATCCGATGCCGGTGCCGGATACAGGGTCTTTACCCACGGGTTTTCGTAGATGGTTCGAAAAAGCTGCTCCAACAGGCTGTCCCGCATATCCCGGTAGAAATTGAGGCCGCTGACGATACTTTGCGAGACGTTCTTTTCAATCCGGCTGAATACGTTGTCCGCCGCCACCGGTTGGCGGTTGCCCTTGCGGATGATCGACGCCCACATGCTGACCGGGATCAGCCAGGGGTTGATATCGGAAAAAAGCCAGCGCTGGATGCGCAGCGGGTTCGACTGTCGCAGTATTTCGGCCGAGGATTCGGTGGTGGCCGCACGCACCCAGGGGGCCAGAAAAAACCGGTAGAAGGCGTCGTTTAATTCCGAAACCTGCTTGACCCCGTAGAAGGCCAGCTCTTCCTCGGGGCGGTCGTCGATCGCCAGGAGGTCCTGGGTGGTTTTTTCCACGAAGCGCACCTGGTATTCGTCGGCGCTTTCAGGGTCGTCCTCGATGACCATTTCATAGAGCCCCGGCGGCAGATAGTCGAGCATGGTGAAGCTCGCGATAATTTCCTTGTGGTCCTTGCGTGCGATCTTGGCGGAAGCGAAAATCCCCAGGTGGCCGATTTCTTTGTGGGTATGCACCACGATGACCTGTCTCCGGCGCCGGATTTCCTCGGCGCTGCCGTAGGCTTTGACGATCCAGTTGAACGCCTGCTGCGGCGGGGTGATGTTGTCGCCGAAAGAGGCGAAGACCACCACGGGGTTGTTGTTGGCCTTGAGGTCGATGCGCTTGCCGGGGGCCAGTTCGAATTCGCCGCGCTCCAGTTTGTTGCCCACAAAAAGGCCGTCGACGATGGTGTGAATCTCTTGGCCGGTCATCAGAAAGAAGCCGCCCCACCATTTTTCGAAGGTCAGGTAGCGTTGGGCTTCCGTGTCGATCTTGGCGTAAAGGGTGTAGTGCTTCGACCAGAGGGTGTTGGCCGGGTTGAGGTTCTCGAAATTGGCCACCAGGTTGGCGCCGTCGAAGGTGTCATTGCCCAGATCGCTGAGGAGGGAGTTGAGCCAGACACCACCCAGCAGGCCCCCGAGGTAGCGCATCGGGTTGACGCCTTCGACCCCGCCCCAGTAGGACAGCGGGGAGCCGTTGAAGACCATCGGGCCGATCAGGTCGGGCCTTTCCGCGCCCACCAGGGCGGCCGCCCAGCCCCCCTGGCAGTTGCCGACCACCGCCGGCCTGGGGGCGCCGGGATGGCGGCGGCGAACTTCTTCAACAAAGCGGATCTGCGCATTGCGGACGTCTTCGAGGGTCTGTCCTGGCACGGGCCGCGTTTTGAAAATCAGGAAATACACCGGATGCCCCGCGTCCAGCGCCTTGCCTATCTGGGAATCCTGTTTGGAACCGCCGATGCCGGGACCGTGGCCGGCCCTGGGGTCGATGATCACGATCGGCCGACTGGTCGCCCGTGGGGCTTTTTCGGCGACCAGGGGCTTGTGCCGCCGACCGTGGGCATGGACCCGGCGGTCGCCTGCGTCAGCCGTCTGCACCGCTTTCTGGCTGCGGCGGTCGGGTTGCTGCGGGCTGCGCCGGTCCAGAATGCGGACCAGGTCGTAGTTCACCGGCCGCTCCAGCGCCGCCCCGGAAAGGATCACTTCATAGCAGAAAACCAGCACCGGCGGCTGGCCCCGGCGCAGATGCGCCAGGTAGGTATTGCCGCGTTTGCGCATCACATCCCAGAAAAGGACCGTGCGCTGGGCGGCGTCCAGCCCATAGGGAAAGGCATCCTGGATCCAGCTGAGGGGGGTGGCGGTGAGGTTTTGCATGCCCGTCTCCTTTCAAGAGAGGTCGTTCGGATCGGGTTTTTTGCAAGCGGTGCGACGGTCGATGGTTAACCCCGCCGCCGGGACGCTCCTTCAGCCCGCTTTGTTCCCCTTGATGTGTGCGCCTGCGGCCGCGCATTTTTTCGGAGGCCACCCGTTTCCATTGCCAGCGGAATTTAGTATACCTGTGAGCAGAATGAAACGGAAATTTAAATCGAGGCCAGGCCTGTTTTTCGCCGGCGACCCCAAAGCGTCGGCCAGGCGGGTCTTTGGGGGAGGGGGCCGTGATGGCGGAGATTGTCGATCTCGCGGGCTACCGGTCGCGATTGCTGGCACAGAAGGCCTTTGGGGCCTGGTCCCGGCGCTTCGGCGAGGCCTTTGGCGAGACCACCCGGTTGGAGGATCTTTCGGACAAATGTCTCTATGCTCTGGCGCTTCCCGGAGAACAGGGCAATGCGGCTTACTACGAGCTGATCATGGGGGTGCTGGACCTCGGGGCGGCCAGCCTGTTCCCCTACCTGGACAGCGATGATAAGATGCAGGTGGTGGAAATCCATCTCTTCCTGGCGGATCAGGTGCGCTTTGAAATGATGCGGCGCCTGGGATGGCTCAGCGGGTTTGCCACCCAAACCTTCGGCCTGATCCAGATGGTCCAGGAGCTCGACCGGGTCAAAACGGCCGTCGCCGGGCAGGCGCCCCAACTGGCCGCCGGCCACCCGCAGTACGGGCACTATCAGGGCCTGCACCAGCGCGAAAAGGAAACCTTCGTGCGCCGCAAATTGCCGGATGCGCTGGCAACCTTTCAGCAGCACCTGCTCTGAACCGCACAACCTCACGCGGGGCTGCACACCCGGCGCCCGGCTGCGCGCAGCACCGCTTATCTAAGGCCGAGATGGACCTCTACCTCGTCAAAAAAATCGTCACGCCGTTTCTTCTGCTGCCGGGTCTGTTTGTTCTCTTTTTTATCGCAGGCGGCATGCTCAGCCTTCTGCGCGGCCGTCCGGGGCGCGCGCTGGTGCAGCTCCTGATTGCCGCCGCGCTCTGGATACCGGCAACCCCGCCGGTGGCCGGCAAACTGCTGCGGACGCTGGAGTCCGGTGTGAACATCCCCGCGGACCCCAAGGGCGATGTCATCATCATGATGGGGGGCGCGGTCCATGACGGGTCACCGGACCTGAGCGGGATCGGCATCCCTTCCGAGGGCACCTGGGATCGGATTGTCACGGTGGTCAGGTTGCAACGGCGGCTGGGAGTGCCGGTGATCCTGAGCGGCGGCCAGGTTCACCCCGAGCGGGCGCCCATGGGGCCCATCTACCGCCGTTTACTGACGGACCTGGGGGTGCCCCAGGACCTGATCCTGCTGGAGGATCGAAGCCGGGACACCCTTGAAAACGCCCAATTTTCAAAGGCGCTCTGCCAGGCGCAGGGGTTTCGGCGGCCGATCGTGGTGACCTCGGCGCTGCACATCCGGCGCACGCAGCTGAGCTTTGAAAAGGCCGGGCTCGCGGCGCTGTTTTACCCGGCAGGTTTCCGCACCTGGGAGAATAAAACATACGGCTGGTCGGCTTTTCTGCCCCAAAGCTACGACCCTTTTTCCGAGGCCCTGCACGAATATCTCGGGCTGTTGGCCTACCGTTTTTTCTACTGATACCGGGAGGTGACCGATGACCGGAAACTGCCATGATCTCAAGCATCGTTACACTTTTGGAGATTTTCTCTACTGGAACCTGATGGCGGCCGTCCCGCTGCTGACCGCGGGCGCGGCCATCGCCGCGGCTTCGACATTCTGGCTTGGCGCCTACCTGCTGGTGGTTCTGGCCTGCATCCTGGCGCTCTATCGTTTTTTCTGCAGCCACTGCCCGCACTATGCCCGGGACGAAAAGACCGTCAAATGCCTGTTCATGTGGGGTGTACCCAAGTTTTTCGAACCCCGCAAGGCGCCCCTGAAATGGCACGAAAAGGGGTTGTCGCTGCTGGCCGGTCTGGTCCTGACCCTTTTTCCGCTTTACTGGCTGCTGGATCACCCGGGGCAGCTCATGGTCTACGTCATCGCGGTGACCGTCGTGGGGCTGACGCTGCGGCGCACTGAATGCAGCCGCTGTATTTATGTCGACTGCCCGGCCAACCGGGTGCCGGCCGAACGCCAAGCCGGCGCCGGCGCCCCAGGCCAAACCGTGGAGTGAAACCACCGTTTGTGACGGGGTTCCGGTTGCGGTGGGGCCACGAAACTTGGGCCGCTGAAGGGCGCCAGCTTGACCTTGGGGCAGTTGGGCGGCAATCTCGCGCTTTGCCTGATCGGGGCCTTTTTCAACCTGCTGCTGCAGCCCGGTATTATTGACAATTTCTGTCATAGTGTTATACAGAATTTGGTAATCCGATCCGATTAGGATCTGTAACCCGGTTTCGGGGCGCTTCGAGGCGCCGGATTTCCTATCGATCCCGGGATATCTTCCGTCTATTTCCGCATGCTTTTAGTCGCCGCGATGCTCACATTTTGACCCCGCCGACAAGGGGCGCTGGTAAACTGTTGTCGCAACGTCGCAGAGACCTGGGGGTGACGGAAAAGGAAGGAGCTCAGGGTGAAAATGCGCAAGACAACTCAGGCGGCGATTTGTCTGCTTTTGGTATCATTGCTGGCGCCCCTTTCCGGCTTCACCGATGACCGGGGATTCTACCCGATAACCCCCCGGCTCAACGACGGTCAAAAATGGCGCATCGGCTACTGCGAGGGCGGACCCTACCTGGACTACCGCAAAAACCTGGTGGAGACCGTCCGGGCCCTGATGGCGCACGGATGGATCGAAAAGGGGGACATCCCGAGCTTCGATGACGATTCGGACACCCGCCGGCTGTGGGCCTGGTTGGCGAGCAATGGCCGCAGCCGATTTTTGCACTTCGTGCAAGACGCCTACTGGTCATCCGACTGGGACGAGGCAGTGTTGCGTGCCCGCAACAAGTCCGAGATGCTCAAACGCCTTAAGACCGGAAACGATCTGGACCTCATGATTGCCATGGGAACCTGGGCCGGGCAGGATCTGGCCAACAGTTACCACCAGGTTGCGGTGGTGGTTGCGGCGGCGGCCAACCCGATTGAGGCCGGGATCATCAAAAGCGTCGAGGATTCCGGCCACGAGCATGTGCTGGCCAGCGTTGACCCCGGGCGCTATCTTCGGCAGCTGCGGCTGTTTCACGACATCATCGGCTTCAAACGCCTGGGGGTGGTCTACGATGGGTCCGCTTCGGGCCGGGTTTACGCCAACCTCCTGGATGTTGAGGAGGTGGCCCGCGAGCGGGGGTTCACGATCGTGGAGTGCCAGGCCCGGGACCAGGGCAACGATGAGGCCGAGGCCGCCGAGGCGCTTTCTGCCTGCTGGCAGCAGCTCGCGCCGCGCATCGACGCCCTCTGGATCACCGTGCACCGCGGCGAAAATCCCCGGTTTATGCCCGAGTCGCTGGCGCCGCTGTTTAAACACCGGGTCGCCACCTGGACCCGACGGGGCAGCGATCAGGTGCGGCGCGGTGTCCTGATGAGCATCTCGCGCAGGGATCTCAGAGGGCTGGGGGATTTCTACGCCCAAGCGATCGCCAAGGTCTTCAACGGCGCCCGGCCCGGCGACCTGGATCAGGTCTACAAAGAGCCCCTCAAAATCGCCATCAATCTGGAAACGGCCGCACGGATCGGCTATACCCCACCCCGGGCGATTCTTGCCGTGGCCGATGAAATCTTCCGCGAGATCGAATCCGGCCCCATGTCCCACTAAAAACAAGGTTGCGTCATGGTGCACGCGCACAGGTCACTTTTTTTTCGTGTCATCGCCATTGCCTTCCTCTTCGGGGGTCTCTTCTGGGTTTTTGACGGCGCATTTTCTTACTATTACTTCCATCGCGATCTGCGTTTCCTGATTCTGGAGGGGCCCGAGACCCTTCTGGATAACATTGTGTTCAAGGTCCCCTACCGGGACCTTTTCACCCGGGTCTCCTTCATGGCGGCCGCTCTCCTGGGCGGGGTGATGGCGGGCGTTTTTCTGCAGCGCCTGAAAAAAAGCCAGATGGAACTCAGCCGCAGCAATGAGGCGGCGCGGGCGATGCTGAACGCCACCGCCGACCAGGCCATGCTGCTGGAGACCGACGGCACCATTGTGGCCTGCAATCAGGTGCTGCTGAGGGACCTGGGAAAGCCCCGGCAGGAGGTTATCGGCCACGACCTTTTTTCGTTCGTCCCCCACCACCTCGCCGGCACGCGCCGCACCATGATCCAGCAGGTTGTCGAAAGCGGTATGCCGCGGCAGTTCACTGATGAGAGCGGCGGGCGCAAGCTCGAAAACCGGATTTTTCCGGTTTTCGACACCGCAGGCCAGACGGCCCGGATCGTCTACTTCGCCCACGATTACACCGAACGCTGGATGGCCGAGAAAGAGAAGGAAAAGCTCAAGGAGCAGCTTTCACGTTCGCGCAAGATGGAGGCCCTCGGGCTCCTGGCCGGCGGCGTGGCCCACGATCTCAACAACGTGCTCTCCGGGATTGTCAGCTACCCGGAGCTGATTCTGCTGGATCTGCCCCGCGAAAGCCCGTTCCGCAAACCCATCCTCACCATCCAGGAGTCAGGCCAAAAAGCGGCCGCGATCGTTGAGGATCTCCTGGCCCTTGCCCGTCGCGGCGTCAACAAAAACGAGGTGGTCAACCTCAACCCTATCGTCCAGGAGTACCTCGGCTCGCCCGAATACCAGAAGCTCAAGATGTACCACCTGGACGTGGAGGTGACAGCGGATCTGCAGCCGGGGCTGAAAAACATCGACGGGTCTTCGGTTCACCTCAAAAAGACCATCATGAACCTGGTTTCCAACGCGGCCGAGGCCCAGCCGGACGGGGGGCACATCCGGATTTCAACCCAAAACCGGCTGGTGGAAGACAGCATTCGGGGCTATGACACCATCCGGCCGGGCGAATACGTCGTTCTGCGGGTGGAAGACGAGGGCATCGGGATTGCCCCGGAGGACATGAACCGGATTTTCGAGCCCTTCTACACCAAAAAGGTCATGGGCCGCAGCGGCACCGGATTGGGAATGGCGGTGGTGTGGGGTACGGTTCAGGACCACCATGGCCATATCAACCTGCGCAGCGCCAAGGGCCGTGGAACGACCTTCGAACTCTACTTGCCGGTCACCCAAAAACAAACGGTCGACAAGCCCGGTGAGCTTCCCCTGCAGGCCTACCTGGGGAGCAACGAATCCATCTTGGTGGTGGACGATATTCCCGAGCAGCGCGAAATCGCCTCCTCGATCTTAAGAAAACTGGGTTACTCAGTGGCCACCGCCAGCAGCGGCGAGGACGCACTCGCCCAGATGCGGCAGCGCCCGGTCGACCTGCTGGTGCTCGACATGATCATGGATCCCGGCATCGACGGACTGGAAACCTATCAGCGGGTCATCAAGCTGCACCCGTCCCAGCGGGCGGTCATCGCCAGCGGGTTTGCCGAAGATCAGCGGGTCAAAAAGGCCATGGCGCTCGGGGTGACCCGCTACATCCGGAAACCCTACACCCTTGAAAAGATCGGGCTGGCGGTCAAAGCGGCCTTGGAGGGCTGACGGTGGTGCCCAGGGGGTTATGGACTTTGGGTATGGTGCTGCTGGCCGGGGTTTTAGTGCTGGCGGCGGCGCCGGCGGCGACGGCTTTTCGGGTGGGCTACCTCGAAGGCGGCGGTTACTGGACTTACAGCCGGACGCTGGCGGCCCTGCGCCTGGAACTCGACCGACAGGGCTGGGGGCCGCGGATCCAGTACCCTGCCGACGCTCACTTCAGCCCCGGCTGGGAAGCCGAAAAGAAGGCCGAGCTGGCCGGCTGCGCCCGGCGCTTGATGGCCCGCAGCGACCTGAACCTGATCCTTGCAGCCGGCAGCGAAGCCACGGCGGCCCTGCTGGACTGCAACAACCGCCGCACCCCGATTGTGGCCATGGCCGTGGCGGATCCCGTCAGGTCCGGTTTTGTGGTCAGTGAAAACGATTCCGGAATCGACAACTTCACCGTGCGCATCGTGCCCGGACGCTACCGGCGGATGTTCGAGATCTTTCACGCCGAGGTGGGCTTTTCGAAGCTCGGCCTGATGTATCACGACTCGCAAAATGAGCGCCAGTACGCCAGTGTCGCGGATGCTTACGAAGTCTCGCGCGAGAGGGGGTTCGCGATTCTGGCCTACCCCGGGGTCAGCCGGGCGGAAACCACGGCGGAGTGTTTGGCCGGCATTCAGACCCTGATCGCCCAGGGCATGGATGCCTTTTTCATCCCCACCCTGGTGTGCTTCGACTGGAGCCAGTGCGACGTTGCCAGTCTGCTGAACGTGCTGATCGAACACCGCATTCCGACCTTCGCGCGTGAGGGTCAGCGTCTGGTGCAGGCCGGCGCCCTGATGGGATTTGCCACCTATGATTTCAGCAATCGGGGCCGGTTTCTGGCCGAGCGCGTCATTCGTATTCTGGAAGGCGCCATGCCGCGGGCGCTTCCCATGGTGGACCATACGATGCCCAAGATTTCGCTGAACCTGGCGGTGGCAAAGCAAATCGGCTTCGATCCCTCTTTTGATTTCCTGCGGTCCTGCGACGATGTTTTTGACGCCATCAGCCTGCCTGCAGACCGCCTGCTAAAGTAGCGCACGGCCAGCGCCGCGCGCAATGAAGGAAAGCGCCCAGCCCCTCTGGCCCCGCAAATGAAATTTCATACCCAAACCACTCTGGTGGCGCTTGCCATTCTCTGTGCGACCCTGCTGCTCAGCAGTTTTCTCAGCTTCACCGCTTTTGAAAAGCTATACGCGTCCGCGCTGATTTCAACCTATGAAATTGCCGCCAAGACCCTGCAGCAAAAAATCGAAACCGGTTTGAAATTCGGCAAGCCCCTGGGAAAATTCAGCGGGATGGAACGTCTTCTGGCCGAAGGGCTGGAAATGTCCCCCAAAATTACGGGTGCCGGCGTCGCGGACCGCGACGGCTGGATTCTGTATCACACCGACCCGGGTCGGGTGGGGCAGCGCTTCCTGCCCACGGCCGGCGCGCAAGCGCCCTTTACTGCAGGCGTCACCCGCCGCAACGGCGAGACATACATCACCGCGCTGCCCCTCTACCGGCAGGCGGCCGACCCGATCGGCATCCTCCAGATCACCTTCTCCAGTGGCCCTGTCTACGACCTGCTCAAAACCATGGCGGCCCAGAGCCTGCGGGATCTCGTGCCGTTGCTGGTCTCGGCTGCGCTGCTGCTCGCCGCGCTGCTCCTGTTTGGCCTGACGAGGCCCTTGAATCGCCGTTTGACGGGGCTTTCCGGATGGCTCGAGACGCTGGGGCGAGAGGGATGGGGCGACCCCCCCGGACACCCTGCCGTACGGGCGGCCGGATACGAGGCGGGTGGCCGCGAGCGGCGCTATGAACCCGACCATCTGGCTCTGTCTCTGACCCGCTTCGCGCGGCATGCCGGCCGGACCCTGGAAACGGTGGCCGCTTTGCAGGCTGAAATCGGTGTGCTGGAAGAGCGGGTGGCGACCCTTGACCGTCAGGTCTGCCTGTTGCCCGGTGGCGGGGCTGCCGCCGGGAGAGCGGAGGGCGGGCGCGGGGCCTCTTTTTTTGCGGCAAAAGACAAGCCGTGATGAGCCGCTTCGATATCAGTCTGCGGACCCGGATCTTCCTGGTGGTGGTGCTGGTGATTGCCGCCGCCCAGGTGTTCAGCGCGCAGCGCAGCGTGGCCCGCTTTCAGGCCGGCTACCTCAAAGCTCTGGAAGAACAGTGCCTGCGGCTGGGGGCCTTTCTCGAGCGGGATCTCGAGCACGTTCTGCGGCTGGGGGTGCCGCTACCCCGCCTGACGCGGCTGGAGCAGACACTGGGCGCGATGCTGGCGGCGGCGCCCGAACTGGCGCTGATCGCGGTTACCGACGCGGCGGGCAACCTCCTCTACGCCGTTGAGCCGGCAGGCGCCGGGCGGCCCCGCCGGGGACGGCCTGAGCTACCTCCGATCGCCGCGGCCACGGTGGTTCAGCTCCGGCGGCATGGATTTCAACCGGGCGCACTGGAAACCCGCGTGGCGCTGCGAGTTCCCGGACAGGCGCGAGTCGCCGGCCACGTGCATCTTCGCCTGTCGCCGGAGTTGCTGCTCGAGCGCTTCCGCACGATTTGGCTGGACATGCTGACCATCATGCTGGTTTCCCTGCTGGTGACCTTCGAGGCCCTGACCTTTTTTGTGGCCGACCGGGTCGGGCGCCCTCTCGACCGGGCCATGGCGGCGGTCAACCGCTCGATTTACCGCCAGACCCCGGTCACCGACAACGCCGTGGCCTTGACGCCCGCCCTCGGCCGGCTGGCTTCGGCCTTCAACGGCTGCATGCAGCGTTATCTGGAGGCGCTTGCGCCGTTGGAAGACCTGCGGCGGCGGGCCGAAAGCGCAGGCCGGCGGCTTGACGGGCTGGCTGCCCGACTGGCGCAGCCCGTGCCGGCAACCGAGCGCAGCCTGCCGCCGAGCGCAGCCGACCTGCAAGCGACGGCCGCGGCCCTGCAGCGCCAGGCGGTCGATCTCGCCGGCCGCCTGGCGCCTTCCGTCCTTCAGGCGCTTCCCGCGGACCGGCGCCAGCAGTCACGCGGCGTGGCGCAAAAGCAGATTCCTTGCGGGTCTATTCGGCCGCTGATCTTCCTTTTTGTTGTCGCCGATGCCTTCTGCATTTCGTTTTTTCCCCTGTACGTTGAAACCCTCTACGCCCCGATCCGGGGGGTGTCCCGGGAAGTGGCGATCGGGCTCCCCATTTCGGTTTTCATGGCGGTCTTCGCCGTCAGCATGCCGCTGACCGGCACCTGGTCTGAACGCTCCGGCTGGTGCCGGCCGCTGCTGACGGGCATCGTTTTGAACGCCGCCGGTCTTCTGTTGACCGCCGCTGCGGGCAGCATATTGCAGCTCGTGGTTTTTCGGGCGATTACGGCGCTCGGCTTCGGGATGGTGTTTATGGCCTGCCAGCGTTTCGTGATCGACAACACCTCCGTGCGTGAGCGCGCGGTGGGAATGGCGGCTTTTCTGGCGGCCTTTTTCGGCGGGGACATCTGCGGGACGGTTATGGGCGGCGTGCTGGCCGACCGCATCGGCTACCGCAGCATCTTTCTGCTCAGCGGCGCAGTGTCGCTGTCGGCCCTGGCGCTCGGGGCGCTGCTTTTTCGGCGCGAGTGGTCCGTCCCGGCCAATCCGGCCGCCCGACGCGTCTGGCCCCTGCGCGGTGCCCTGAAGGTGCTGCAGGACCGCGAGTTTTGTGCGGTGGTCTGGCTGCAGGCGATTCCCGCCAAGATCATCCTGATCGGGGTGCTTTTCTATTTTGTGCCCCTTTACCTGCGGCAAGCCGCCGCCGCCCAGGGGGACATCGGCCGGGTGATCATTTGCTACGGTCTGGTCATGGTTTTTCTTGGGCCCCTCTTCTACCGGTGCTGCGATCGCCCGGCCTACCGCCAATACTACATCTTTACCGGCGGCATCCTGACCGCCCTGGCGCTGTCTGTTTTTCTGTTTTTTTCCGGCGTCCCTGCGGCGCTTTTCCTGGCCGCGATGCTGGGCGTGGCGCATACCTTTTCGGTATCCTCGCAGGCGGCCTTCATCACGGAAACCCCGGTGGCCAAAGCCATGGGGGAGGGGGTCGGGATGGGGCTTTTTCGCTTCTGGGAACGGGTCGGCAACGTGGCCGGGCCCCTGGTGGTCGGCGGGTTGATCAGCCGGTTGGGGTATGAAAGCGCAATTGTGGCCCTGGCGGGCTTTTCACTGGCCGCCAGCCTGGCCTACCTCGGTGTTATTCGCGGGCCCTGGCGTTTGCGGCTTCAGTCCAGCAGGCTCAAATAAACCTGTTGGCCGCTTTTCAATCCCAACAGGGCCATCACCTCCCCGGGCAGCGCCGCGTTGTCAGCGTTGACCTGAACCGGGTACTGCCCGCCGCAAAAACGGTCGCCGTGCATGAACCCCAGCAGCGCCGA
>JAABRJ010000088.1 GCA_011390985.1 Desulfobacteraceae bacterium | reverse complement strand
TGACGGCCGGCATCTTGCGGCCATCGTGGCCCCCAAGTTCGGCAAGTGGACCGTGGCCGTGGACGACCGACCCTGGTCCCGGACGTTCGGCGGGCTGCTCACCGATGCGCGCTTCAGCCCTGACGGCGGCCATATCGCCTGTGCCGCCAAAGAGAACGACCGCTGGACCGTCGTGGTGGATGGCCGCGCCTGGGACGGCGGCTATGATATGGTCTGGCAGCCGGTTTTCAGCCCGGACGGCCGGCACGTCGCCGCCAAGGTGGAAAAAAATGGGGGCTACCGCCTGCTGCTCGACGGCCAGGTGCTGCGAACGGATTTCGACGCCCTCTGGGACCCCTGTTTCAGCCCGGACGGCGGGCGGCTGCTGGTTCGGGGCCTTGGCAGCGGGGCCGACAAGGGCCGCTATTACCGAGAGGTGGTTGGGCTGGGCGCGCGCCAGGGGTAGGGCGGACAGGCCGCCGGGTGCTGGCACGTCTTTGAGATCCTTTCAACCGATCCATTCGGGGAGGGAAACATGCACGCTCTGTACAGCTTCGTGGCCGGGCCGCTGCTGTGGGCGGCCTTTATCGTGTTTTTCGGCGGGGTGGTCTACCGCCTGGTGTCCATGGCCCTGCTGGCGCACAAAAAAGACCTCGTCGTTTACTCTTACATGAGCCTGCGTTACGCCCTGCGATCCATCATGCACTGGCTGGTGCCCTTCGGCAGCCTCAATTCCCGCAAGCGCCCGGTGCTTACGATCGTCACCTTCATCTTCCACTGCTGCATTTTTCTGGTGCCGATCTTTCTTTTCGCGCACGTGGTGCTCTGGAAGGAAAGCTGGAACGTCAGCTGGTGGTATCTGTCGGAGGCCACCGGGGACCTGCTCACCCTGGTGGTCATCGGCGCGTGCCTGTTTTTCCTGGTGCGTCGACTGGTGCTGCCGGATGTCAAGTACCTCAGCAGCCCATCGGATTTCGTTGTTCTGGCGCTGGTGGCGGCGCCCTTCATCACCGGTTTCTGGACCTACCACCAGTGGGTCGGCTTCCGGGCGATGGGGATTGTGCACATGCTTTCCGGTGAGATCCTGCTGGCGGCGATCCCTTTCACCAAACTGAGTCACATGATCTTTTTTCCGTTCATGCGGGGGTATATGGGCTCCGAATTCGGCGCCATCCGGCACGCTCGGGACTGGTAGGCGTCGCCGTCTGCGCCGCAGGGCACCCGGCGCTGATTTGCATTGCCGTACGCGAGCCCGCACCACCGGCCTGAAGCCGCCGCCACCACCGATCACCGCGCCACCCGACGGGGAGGACAACTCATGGTTGAGCCTGCAGCTCAAAAAAAACCGAAGATTCACGACAAGGGGATCGAACAAGGGGCCGCCAAGCTGACCCCCGAGCGCATCGAGACCGTTATCCGGCAGTTTCTCAAAAACGAAACCGGCGCCCGCCTGAAAGCCTACCTGGAGACCTGTGTCCACTGTGGTCTGTGCAGCGAGGCCTGCCATTTTTATCTCTCCAACGACAACGACCCCAGCTTTGCACCGGCCGCCAAAGTGAAGCAGACCCTCGGGGAAATCGTCAAGCGCAAGGGCCGGGTGTCGCCGGCCTTTATCGAAAAAGCCTGCGAGATCGCCCACACCGAGTGCAACCTGTGCCGGCGCTGCGCCATGTACTGCCCCTTCGGGATCGACGTGGCCTACCTGATGCTGGCGATGCGGCGCATCTGCCACCTGCTGGGCACCACCCCGCAGTACCTTCAGGATACCGCCCACAGCCACTCGGCCACCCTGAACCAGATGTGGGTCAAGGAAGACGAGTGGATCGACAGCCTCCAGTGGCAGGAGGAAGAGGCCCAGGAGGAGATCCCGGCCCTTCGGATCCCGTTGGAGAAGGAAGGGGCCGATATCTTTTACTCGGTCATCGGCCCGGAGCCCAAGTTCCGCGCCCAGCTGATCTACCAGGCGGCGGTGATCATGAACACGGCCGGGGTGGACTGGACCATGCCGGCCACCCCCGGTTGGGACAACAGCGACATGTGCATGTACAGCGGCGACAACGAAATGATGGCCCGCCTGAAGCGCGCCCATTTCGAAGCCGCCATGCGGCTCAAAGTCAAGCGGATTGTCATGGGCGAATGCGGGCACGCTTTCCGCTCGGTCTACGACATGGGCAACCGCGCCTTGGGTTGGCGGATGCCGCCGATCCCGGTGGTCCACGCGATCGAGTTTTATTACGAACTGCTCAAGTCGGGGCGCATCCGGATTGCCAAGAAGTATCCAACGCCGGTGACCATCCACGACCCCTGCAACGTCGTGCGCGGCCGGGGGCTGCATGAAATGCTGCGCTACGTGGCCGACGCCCTCTGCGAAACGGTGGTCGAAATGCACCCCAATCGGGAGCACAACTACTGCTGCAGCGCCGGCGGCGGGGTGATCAACACCGGCCCGCCCTTCAAGAACAAACGCGTTGCGGGCAACCGCGTCAAGGCCGAGCAGCTCTTCCGGGTCAAGACCAAGGGCGTCAAGACGGTGATCGCGCCCTGCCACAATTGCCACGGCGGGCTGGAGGATATCATCCATGTCAATCAACTGGGGCTGGAGCTCAAATTTCTCGGAGACCTGATCTACGAAACCATGGAAAAACCCGAATAGGGCTGCCGGGCGGCTCTTCCCGGCCGCTGTGGCCTGTTGCAGCCGAAGCAAGAAAATAGGGGGACCTGATGAAAAACCACGCTTTGATGGCCCTTGCGCTTCTCGCGCTGGCGGCCCTGACGCTGGCAGCCGCATCGGCCGTGTATTCCCAGGAAGACGTGACCACCGTGAGGGACAGCGCCTTCGGCAACCGGATGCGGCCGCCGGTGCCCTTCCTGCACGATGCGCACAATGAAAAAGCCGGCATCGACGAGTGCAACGTCTGCCATCATGTCGTCGAGGACGGCCAGCTGCTGGCGGACGAAACCTCCGAGGACCAGGAGTGCTCGGAATGCCATCTGACCGCCAGGGGCGCCAAACCGATCGAGCTGATCGCGGTCTACCATTTGCGCTGCGGGGGCTGCCATCGGGAACAGTTGGCCGGTCCGGTGATGTGCGCCGAGTGCCACCCCCGGAACTAGGCGGTCTGCATCCAAATGACGGTCTGGCACCCTGATTTTCCTGCAGGCCCCAACCGAATCGCCCAGAAAGAGGTCACCGCATGGCAAAGAAAATACTGATCATCGATGACGACCCCATAATCGTGAAATACCTTACCGCGCTGCTCGAGGACAACGGCTACTCCACCTGCAGCGCCACCACCGGCGCGGCGGCGCTGGAGGTGGTCAAACGCGAAAAACCCGACCTGATCACCCTGGACCTGGAAATGCCCGAGGAGTGGGGCCCGCACTTTTACCGCCGGATGACCAAGGACCCCGAGCTGCAGGATATTCCCGTCATTGTGATCAGCGGTATGGCCGGGCGCCACGCCATCAAGAAGGCGGTGGCCTACCTCAGCAAACCGTTTGACCCCGACAAGCTGCTGTTGACCGTGCAGCGCGCCATCGGGCTGCCGGATTGACCCGCGGCCGTCACGTGCCATGAAACCCAAACTGCTCCTGGTAGATGACGAGGAAGGTATCCGCAAGGTCCTCGGCATTTCGCTGGCGGACAGCGGCTACACCGTTTTGAGCGCCGAAAACGGAGAGGAGGCCCTGCGCGTTTTTGACCACGAGCAGCCGGACATCGTGCTCACCGACATCAAGATGCCCGGCATGGATGGTATCACCCTGCTGCGCCGCATCAAGCAGCAGAACCCCGAAACCGAGGTCATCATGATCACCGGCCACGGGGACATGGAACTGGCCATCAAAAGCCTGCAATACGATGCCACCGATTTCGTCACCAAGCCGATCAGCGACGACGCCCTTGAAAAATCCCTTCAGAAAGCCCGCGAACGGATTCTCATTCGCCGCAAATTAAAAGAGTACACCGAAAACCTGGAATCCCTGGTGCACGAAAAGTCCGCGCGGCTCCAAGCGGTCGCAAAGTCCCTCGCCTCAAAGGCATCAGGCGCGCAACAGCCGCCGGATCCTTCGCGCTACCAGAAAATTTTCGACGATATGCCGTGCTACATCACCGTGCGGGACCGCCAGTATCACCTCACGGCCGCCAACAGGCTCTTCAGGCAGGATTTCGGGGAGCCCGGTGGATCCTGCTGCTATGAACTCTGCAAACAGGCCGCGGCGCCCTGTGAGGACTGCCCCGCCGATAAAACTTTCCATAGCGGCTGCCCCCAGCAGACGGAAATGGTTTTCAAAACTCAAACCGGTGCGTCCTTCAACACCCTGGTGTGGACCACCCCCGTGCGCGATGCGCATGCGGAGATCACCCACGTGCTGCTGATGGCCACCAACATCACCCAGCTGAGCCAGCTGCAGGATCATCTCGCCTCGCTGGGATTGATGATCGGTTCGGTCTCGCACGCCATCAAGGGGATGCTGACGGGGCTGGACGGCGGCATGTACCTGATCGATGCCGGTTTTGCGCACGAAGATCAGGCGCAGGTCATGGAAGGCTGGGAGGTGGTCAAGCTCATGGTGGGGCGCATCCGGGGGATGGTGCTCGACATTCTCTACCAGGCCAAGGAACGGGCGGTGGTGCGCACACCGGTGGATTTGGCGGTTTTTGCCGAGGAGCTCAGCAGCCTGATCGCCCCGAAAATGAAGCGCCACGGCATCCGCTTGGTGCAGGAGTTCGCGCCCGGTTTGGGGCGCTTCGAGCTGGATGCCGGCCAAGTCCAGGCCGCTCTGGTCAATATCCTTGAAAATGCCGTGGACGCCTGCATCGAGGACCATCAAAAAACCGAGCACCGCGTGGTGTTCCGGGTCCGCCGGGAGCCTCAGCAGGTCGTGTTCGAAGTCGAGGACAACGGCATCGGCATGGATGCCGACACCCGGGCCGGGATTTTCACGCTCTTCGCCTCTTCCAAAGCCGACAAGGGCACCGGTCTGGGACTTTTTGTGGCCGCTAAAATCGTCCATCAGCACGGGGGCGAGATCACGGTGGCGTCCGAACCGGGGCAAGGCGCCTGTTTTTCGATGCGTCTGCCCGCCGTCTGCGGCGAGCCTCAAAAAAACCACATCTGAAGATCACGGGACCTGATCGCCGCCCGGAGCGGAGATTTAGAACCCTCAGCCGTCATGCGGCCAGCTTATTTCGCAACCCTGCCGTCAGTGCCAGGTTGAACCCCAGCCCGACTTCCGACTCCCCAAGGCCAATGGCCAGCCCCAGCAGCTGGGGCAGGTAGAGCACCGAAATGGCGAGGTTTTCACCGGCAAAACGGGAGGCTTTGGCCTGGAAAGCCTCGAGGTTCATCTGGCACATGGGGCAGACGGTTGCAATCGCGTCCGCCCCGCGCGCGGCCGTGAGGATGCCGGCCACCAGCGCTATTCCCACCTCCGGCTTGGCGGTCATCAGCGAGGCGCTGCAGCAGCGCGCGCCCATCAGCCAGGGGTGCACGGCGGCGCCCGCGGCCTCGATCAGGGGTGACATGGTCTGCGGCGCTTCGGGGTCGTCGAATACCTTGTAGGGCCGCAGACACTGGCAACCGTAGTAGGGCGCGATCGTCAGCCCCTTCAGCGGGCGGGTAACCTTGGCGCGCAGCGCTTGGGCCCCCAGGTCGGTGGCCACCACGTCCAGCAGGTGCCGGACCCGGACCCCGCCGCTCAGGTGCAGCCCATCGGCGCTCAGGACCGTATTGAGTTCCGCCAGCAGGTCCGGCTCCCGCCGGATTTTTTCCGTCACCTTCCTGAGGTTCAGATAGCAGGCGCTGCAAGGCACCAGAAGGTCGCGGGCCATTCCCATCTTTTCGGCGATTGCGAGGCTGCGCGCGGGCAGGGTCAGGGCCAGCAGCCGGCTTTGGGCCTCGGCGGCGCTGGCCCCGCAGCAGTTCCAATCCGCCAGTTCCGTAATTTCAGCCCCCATGGCCGTCAGGAAGGCGCGGCTGGAGCGGTCGTACTCGCTGGCGCTGGCCTCCAGTGAACACCCCGGGTAATACAGATACTTCATGACCGGCCCTCCAGTTCAGCGACTTTTTCAAAGATGGCATCCAGGGCCCCCCGGCCGGCGCCGGTCGGCAGGGCCACATGCAGCTTGCCCTTGCCCATCAGCTTGAGGCCCAGCGGTGCAAACTTCAGCGGCAGCAGCGGGTTTTTCATGGCCAGGAAATAAAGCGTCATGAATTCGCTTTCACGCACCCGTCCATGACGGCGCACGCTTTCCAGGAAGCTGCGATAGAATCGGGCGCTTGGCCGGAAGGCCGGGACGTTCGCGCGGGCGGCGGCCTGTTTGAGGGCCGCCATGGCGTCGGTCAGCGGCAGACCCCGGGGACACCGCAGGCTGCAGATATAACAGGCCGAGCAGAGGGCGAAGGTTTTGCTCTTAAAAA
>JAABRJ010000087.1 GCA_011390985.1 Desulfobacteraceae bacterium | reverse complement strand
GCCCCTCCGGGTCCGGTAAAATAATGGTTCCCCCCCGACCGCAAGCCAATCGGCCCGCCGTGACGGAAGTTGTCGGGCGAGCCGAAGGCCGGGCCCAAAACGATGTGCCGGACCGGGGCCAAGCCCCGCCCGACACATCATGGATCGCTGGTGATCCATCAGTCCATGGCCGGAAAAGGCCCGACATAGCCGGTGCAGGCCATTGCATCGGCCGGGTCGCTCAGCTTGTCCTCGTCGGATTCCCCATAGGGATGCTGAATTACGCTCATCAGATAGCCCCAACCGGCGATGTTGGGGTAGAAGTAGGGCGAAGTGGTCTCGGCGCCATAGGGGGTGGTCTGAATCCGGGTCAGGGCCTGGGTCTTGACGTTGTATGCCCAGATCACGTCGTTCTGGTGGCCTGAGCCCGTGTCTTCGCCGATCACCAGGGTATCCCGGCCGCGCATGAAGGTGACGTTGTCCGGGTTGGCAATGCCGTTGATATCGCAGGTATTGTTGGCATAGTCACCGTCCTTGGGGTAGTCGCGCATAATGCCGTTCACCACGCCGTACATGTTGACGGCCACATAGTCGCTGCCCACGATGGCATCGGGGCGGATGTCGAGACCGTAAACCGCGCCGCATTTGTTGACCGGCAGCCGCACCTGGTCCGGTCCGCCCTTGTCGTCCTTGGAAGCCGGGGCCATACCATTTGCCACTTCGCTCATGGCCACGTAGAGGACCTTGTTGTCCGGGTCGAAGGTAATGCCCTCCTCCTTGCGAAATTCGGTGGTGGCCCCCATGAAGGCGGCATAGCGGCGGGTTTCGAGACGCGAGGCGACGGCGCGCATGCCCGGTTTCAGCTTCAGGCATTCGTGGCCGTCGGTGGTGTTGACCGAAGCGAACCCGTCGGCGCAGCGTCCGTCTTCAGCCGGGGCTTGCGCCTCGAAGATGTCCGAGAAAGTCGTGCCCCCTTCGATGGCTTCCCGGATGGTGGCATTGTCCGCGTGGCCCAGATTGACCCATTTCAGATCGGCATTTCCGCCGCTGCCCGCATGCACTTGGTGCCACTGGGCGGCGTAGAGGGTCCCGCTGGAAAGGTCCTGCTCACGGTCGGCGACGAACATGAAAAAACCCACGTTCGTGCCGTCGTCGGAGATGTAGACGGTGCGGGCGTCCGGCATCACGTAGGCCAGTTCCACGGCCACGCGGCCCATGGCATAGTGCTTGGCGACCTCGGCCTCGCCGTCCCCGCTCACGCGCACCTCGACCGGGAAGCCGTAGCGGTAGGGGTTGAAGACCTTGCGG
>JAABRJ010000086.1 GCA_011390985.1 Desulfobacteraceae bacterium | reverse complement strand
CCCCGAAATAGCGGGCCATGGGCTTGTCGTAGTCCTCGATCTCGTCCATGGACGTGGCGGCTTCCGTGAGGCGGGCGTTGTTGGGATATTCTTCGCTGCCCAGATGCGTGTTCCAGGGGGTCACACTGCCGGCGCAGGGCACCCAGAGACCGCCCACGTGGGAAAAATCGATGTTGCGGGTGTCGGCCGCACGCAACTGGCCGGTTTGCGGATTCTGCTCGAGCCGAGTCAGATACATGGCCCCCGGCCGACTCTCGAAGTGCGACACCATGAAAAGCTTGTTCCCCAAGGGGATAAGAGAACTAAAGTCGTTGTCCACCGAAATATGCTTCGAGCCGTCCTTGTTCATAACCGGCTGCCCCTTCTCGTCCAGCAGCAGCCCGAAGATGCCCTGGCCGACCTTGTCGCCGCTGCGCAGAATTGGGTTGAAGCCGATGGCATGGGTTTGACCGTCCACCGTGACCGCCTCGCTGGCCAGGATGGCCCGCTTGTCGGCGTCGCTGACCGGAAACGGCACTTCCTTGAACTGCGGCACAGGCGCGGCCTTGGCTTCCGCGGCTGTCGCGATCGCTGCGTGATGGATCAGCAGGCCGAAAACGGCCAGACAGACGGCGGCAGCACATAATCGTTTTTTCATCGCTATCCCCCCCTTAAAGTCGTTGGGTCCGCCGGAATCGGCGAATACCTTTTTGAAGATTTCTATATGGGGCTTGTGTTAGCGCCCCGTTAACGTCTCTTTAAATTTTTTTTTAGCGGAGAAACGGCGGGCGACCCGTGGGGAGGTCTGCGCAAAGAACCCTTACCAGGCATCCGCCGAGGGGGTGAGCCGGGGCTTCCGGGTCGATCTCCCGGGCTGGGTTTTCTGCCACACGAAGATTACCTATATGGATTTTCTACCCGCAAAGCCCCTGGTCTGCTTCAAACTAAACGAGCTCAAGCCCATGCCGAGCAAATCCGATGCCGCCATCCCCATCGCAGACCATATCGAGGTCCCGCGGCTGGATTCCCTCCTGGGCCAACTGGGCCTTGACCCCGTGGCCGGTTTGAATCCTGAAAATATCTTCCCCCCGGCATCAGGCTCATACCGAGGCAGGCTCCGGTTACCGCGGAGGCCCATACGAGCCGTGAAGAACAGATTAAGGCCAATATCGGGATATGGAAAACACCGGCATCGTGGACATCGGGGTAAAGAAATTGGGTCTGACCGACCCGCGACCCTGGAAGTTCAACATGTCCAAATAAGGGAAGAAATGGCTGGGCAAAAGCGGCTGGGAGGCAGCACTGGAGTTTCTAAAAGAATTGCCGGCCGACGTTCAAAGAACCCTCAAGATACCCAATGGCGAATTTGATAAAAGTCTACGGCAGGCTTTGCGCACTGATCCTCGGCCGCCTGCTTCTCTTTCAGGCCATTCAGGTGCCGGGGTTGCGAAAAGAATCACTCCTCGTCCGTCTGGGCGGCCATCTCCGCGACAACGATCGTCGCCCGGTCCAGTCCGGTGTTGCCGTTGCGGGGGTCGAAGGCGTACACGGTGATGTCGTAAGGGCCCGGGCCGGGGATCGTGAAAGTGCCCGCGAACTGCCCGATCTCGCCGGCATAGGATAACGCAATCTGAGCGACACGGCGATCGCGTTGGCGGATGAGCGCGGCGATCTCAAAGGCGTTCGCATCCCAAAGCCCGCCCGGCTCGATCGGGCAGCCGCACAACATCATCACATTGGCGCGAAGCGCGATTTGTTTCTGTCCCGCCGGTACACGCTGCCGGGACGGCGGGTACAGTATGTCAACGGAAAAACCCGGCAGTTCAAGGGTCAAACCATCGCCTCCGGTGACGTGCTTGCCTGGAACAACCCACTGCGTGACCGTTGCGACCGCGGTCGATTGCGGCTGACTCAGCGGCCCGCGGGCCGTGACGACGACCTGCCGCGGTTCCTCGAGATCCAGCGTGGCCCGGAAGACGGCCGAAGTCGCGGTGGACAGGGGAGTGTGTCGCGGCCACGCTTCGACCATGATCCGATGTTCGTTACCCGAATTTCCGACGGTTTCGCCCCGTGCGAGCAGCTCATCCGTTTTGGCGTCGCGGATCGTGATTTCGGCACCGGCCACGCCTGTGCCGATAAACTTCGCGCCTTTGCTTAGGACGGATCTTGACAATGCTGCAATTGGCGCGTATGGGTGTTCGGCACCGGTATGCTGCTGTTCGGTTCGTTTCAGCCACTGGGCAGACCAAGACCGATGGCCCGCCCCTGCACTCACCCACCGCGAAACTGGAGAGGCCCATGCTTTATCTCGACATCCCGACCGCGGACGACTACGCCGACCTCGCCGCCTGGCGCGGCGACATGGCGGTCTCCATCGCACTGCCAACGACACCGGTCAGCATCGAGACGGACGCCGACCGCATTCAACTGAAAAATCTCGCCAAAGAGGCGTCGGATCAACTCGCAGCGGCGAACGCTGACAAGCGGCGCCTCGCTTTGCTGATCGAAGAGCTCGACGACCTGATCGAGGATTCCGCCTTCTGGGAATACCAGGCCCGCGGACTGGTGATCTATGCCACCCCGGACAACCTGCGGACCTTCCGTGTACCCAGCACGCTGCAGCCGCTGGTGAAGGTTTCGGACCGCTTCCACCTCAAGCCGTTGCTGCGCTCCACCACCTTCTGCCATGCCGGCTTCGTGCTGGCACTCGCCGACGGCGGCGTGCGCCTGATCGAGGTCGGCAAGGACCTCCCGGCGGTCGAAGTGGCGGTGCCGGAGCTGCCCGCGAATGCCGCCTCCGCAGCGGGTAAGCGCACGATCGCGACCCGTTCCTACAGTGGTCGCATCGGCGGCGGGGAGGGGAAGAAAGTAAGGCTGCGCCAATACGCCCGCAAGGTGGACGCCGCGGTTCGAAATATCCTCGCCGGCGGGCAGGTGCCGCTGATTCTCGCTGCGGTTGAGGCGCTCGACGCCATCTATCGCTCCGTGAACTCTTATCCCCACCTCGCCGATCAAAGCCTGCGGGGCAATCCGGAGCGTCAAAGCGCCGCCGCGCTGGCATCCGCCGCCCGCGACGTGCTGGACACCCTCTACAGAGAGCGGATTGCGCGCTGGCATGAGCGCTATCAACGCCGCCTGAACGAGGACCGCGCGACCACAGATCTGGCCCGTTCGGCACGGGCCGCCACGGCCGGGGCCGTGGCCAGCCTGCTGGTGGATATGGATCAGGTGGTCAACGGCACCGTCAACGAGACCGACGGAACGGTCACTTTTGCCGAGTCTGCCGGCGCCGACAGCTACGGGGTCGCCGACGAGGTGGCCCGCCGGGTCCTGCTCACGGGCGGAGAGGTGCTCAGCGTGCGCGCCGAAGATATGCCAGAGCCCGGCAAGCCGGTGGCGGCGATCCTGCGCTATCCGATCTGAACGGGTGCAACATCGGGGGCATAGAACCTGCCGTGGGACGCGCGCGCGTCCCTCAGCCCGCGCGCTTTCGGATGCGTCAGGGGCGAAAAACGGGGGGACGCCTCACGGCTCTGTCGGCGCGGCGGTTTCCGCCGCCGGTGCACCCGTTTCCCCCGCGGACTCAACCTTTGGCCCAAAGGTCAGGGTGAGTTCCGCCGGCTGGATCCGGACCACGTCCAGCTGGCGGCTGGGCATGGTGATCAGATTCTGAAAAATGCGGAAGTTCTGGGTTCCTGCAGCGGCACCGGCGAGATCGAGGCGCACGCGGATATCACGGGGGTTGAGGGTGCTGGCATCTTTCCGCAGGCCGCGGACGGTCACCTGTATTTCGGGCCTGGCCGGTTCCAAGATTTCGAGATGGCTCGGCAGGCTGTATGTTTCCAGCGGCACCCGGAAGGTGACTTCGAAATCCTGCTGCCCGGCCAGAAGCAGCCACAGGGCACTCACCAGGACCAGGCTGACCAGCTTGAACCGCCAACGCCGGGTCACAAACTGGCGCACCCGCTGAAATTTCGACCCCTCCGGCACGGCAGCGGCGACGTAAGCCAGCGAAAGCTGTTTGGAAAGCTCCCCCGCGCTGCTCATCGTAAACAGCTGCCCATCCCGGGCAAGAGACACCTCGCCGCGCTCCTCGGAGACCGCCACGGTCCAGGCGTCGCTGCGCTCGCTGATCCCTAAAGCGGCCCGGTGGCGGGTTCCCAGCTTCGATGGCAGATTTTCAGCCGCGCTCAGGGGCAGAAAACAGGCCGCCTCCACGATCTGCCCCTGGCGAACCACCACCGCCCCGTCGTGCAGCGGGGATTCCTTCTGAAAGATGCTGAACAGCAGCTCCGAACGGGGCGGCGCCTCCAGGGGGATGCCGCCGGTGATCAGTTCATCCACGCGGTTGGAGCGTTCGATGATCAGCAGCGCCCCGATTCGCAGGCAAGCCATGGCAAAACAGGCTTCCGCAAGGCGATCGGCCCATTCCGGCGGCGGCGGCAGCTTGGGCCACCCCAAATTTTTGAGTGGATTGAAGCGTTCGAGCACCTGCCGGATTTCCGGCTGGAACAGGATGATCAGCAGGATGATCAGCACCTGCCACAGGATCTGGAACATCCAGGTGGTGAGAAAAAGCCCCCAGGCGCGGGCCGCGGTGAAAATGAGCCCCAACCCCAGCAGGCCCACCAGTACCCGAAAGGCCTTGGTGTCACGAAACCAGATGTAAAGGTGGTAGGTCACGATGCTGAGAAACAGGATGTCCAGGATGTCCTGGAAGCGGATGTGCTGCAGGATGGCCAGAATTGACATGGACGTCGGTTCCGATGGGGTGAGGGGTTGCGGAGGCCCCGGTCGCAAGCGGGTCGGCACCCCGCTGCAGGGGCAGCCCCAAACAGCGGGCGCCCCGGCGCTGCCGGTCGTTTGCGGGTCTGAAGCGACTATGGCGCGCTGCCGGCTGGCTGTCAATCATTTTTAGAGGGAACACGGAGCGGGTCCCGGCGCCTGCCAAGGCGCTTGAGAAAAGGGCGGGTCCAACCGCTATGCGTGGCGAAAATCGCGGCGGAACATAATTCCCTAAATGTTCCGGGGCCCTATGCTTGGGCCGGTTTTGGGTTCACCGCCAAGGCAGGTTCAGCCGCGCCTGTGGGACTATGGGCCGGTGGGTGGCAGGCGC
>JAABRJ010000085.1 GCA_011390985.1 Desulfobacteraceae bacterium | reverse complement strand
GCCGGCCTGCGCCGGATCAGCTTTGAGCGCAACCTGGCCCTGAACCCCCTGGACATTCCCGTCATCCGCGAATACTTTACACGCCCCGGGGTTCGGAGCGCACGGGCGGCGGTGGGACTGAGCGACCCCACCGACATCGAACTCGAGTATCTCTCCCAGGCCCGCAGCGACCACTGCAACCACAATACCTTCCGCGGGCTTTTCCACTACCGCGACCTTGCCGGCGGCCGCACCGAGACCATCGACAGCCTGTTTAAAACCTGCATCGAGTCCCCGACCCTGGCTCTCAAAGAGCGCAAACCCTGGGTGGTCTCGGTGCTGTGGGACAATGCCGGGGTCGCCCGTTTTGACGATGGGCACCACTATGTCGTCACCGGTGAAACCCACAACTCACCTTCCAACATGGAGGCTTACGGCGGGGCCATCACCGGGATCGTGGGGGTTTACCGGGACCCCATGGGAACCGGCAAAGGGGCCAAGCTGATCATGGGCAGCTACGGGTTTTGTGTCGGGCAGCGCGATTACGACGGGGCGCTGCGACCCAGGCTGCACCCGCGGCGCCTGCTGGACGGCGTCATCGAAGGGGTCCGCGACGGCGGCAACAAGAGCGGCATCCCGACCACCTGCGGGCAGGTCCTGTTTCACCCCGGGTACATGGGCAAGTGCCTGGTTTTCGTGACGGCCGTGGGGCTGATGCCCAAAACCGTGGATGGGCGGCCTGCCGAGCAGAAGACCACAACCCCCGGCGACCTGGTGATCATGTGTGGCGGGCGCGTCGGAAAGGACGGGATCCACGGTGTGACGGCCTCCTCCGAGGTCTTTTCGGAACACACCCCGGCAGGCCACGTTCAAATCGGGGACCCCTACACCCAGAAAAAAATGCATGATTTTCTGCTCCAGGCCCGGGATGAGGGCCTGATCGCCTTTATCACCGACAACGGCGGCGGCGGGCTTTCCTCCTCCATCGGTGAATCGGCCCGGTATTCCAACGGCTGTGAGGTGGATCTCGAGCGCGTGCCCTTAAAATACGACGGTCTTGACCAGTGGGAGATCTGGGTCTCCGAATCCCAGGAGCGCATGACGGTGGCCATCAAACCGCAGCACCTCGAGCGGTTCATGGCGCTTTCCCGGCGGCATGCCGTTGAAAGCACCGTTATCGGGAAATACACCGCCAGCGGCAAGCTTCACATCCGCTACAAGGGCGAGACCTGCGCCTTTATCGATCTGGATCTGCTGGAATCCGGTTTTCCCCAGTGGCGCTTTGACGCCGACTGGCTGCCGCCGGAAAGCCGCGGCCTGCTCGAACCGGTCCTGCAGGAGCCCCAGGATTACGGCCGCCTTCTGGTGGACATGCTGGGGCGCCCCAACATCTGCTCCAAGGAGTGGATCACCCGCCAGTACGACCATGAGGTCCAGGGCAGCAGCGTGATCAAACCGCTGGTGGGTGCCGAGAGCGACGTCAACAGCGATGCCAGCGTCATTCGGCCGGTGCTGTCTTCAAACCGCGGCCTGGCCTTTTCCCAGGCCCTCCTGCCCGCCTACTCGGCCATCGACACCTATCACATGACCACCTGCACCATCGATGAAGCCGTCCGCCGCCTGGTGGCTGTCGGCGCCGATCCCGAGCAGATCGGCGGGGTGGACAATTTCTGCTGGCCCAGCATCCAGTTCGACCCTCAAGCCAACCCGGACGGCCGCTTCAAGGCGGCTCAGCTCGTGCGCTCATGCCAGGCGCTGCGGGACCTTTGCCTGGCTTACGAAATCCCGCTGCTTTCGGGCAAAGACAGCATGTACGTCGACGGCTTGCTGGAAGGCGCCTACGGCGAGCGCCACAAGGTCTCGGCCCTGCCCACCCTGCAGTTTTCGGCAACCTCGGTGGTGGCTGACGTAGAAAAATGCCAAAGTATGGACAGCAAGGTCCCGGGGGATCTGGTGTACGTTCTGGGGCTGACCCGCGACGAGCTCGGCGCCGGCGAGTACTACGAACACCTCGGTTATCTGGGCTGCAGGGTGCCCCGAGTGCGGCCGGCCGAATCTCGCGCCCTGTATCGCGCCCTGGCGGCCGCCATCGAGGCCTCTGCCGTGGCCTCGGTTCACGGGGTTTACCGCGGGGGGCTCGGTGTTCATCTGGCGCTGGTCGCGACGGGCGGCAGTCTCGGGATGCTGGTCGACCTCGCCGCCGTGCCTGCGGAGGCCGCCCTGCGGCCCGATCGGCTGCTTTTTTCCGAGTCGGCCGGCCGCTTCGTCGTTACCGTCGACCCCCGACGGAAAGCGCATTTTGAGGGGCTGCTGGCGGGCTGCGTTTTCGCCTGTGTCGGCGAGGTGACGGCAGCCCCGCAGCTGGTCCTCGATTATGCCGGCACGCCCAAGCGCCGGATTCTTTCAGTCGCCCTAAATGAGTTGAAAAGCGCCTGGAAAGCCCCTTTTGGAGATTTGCGATGAACCGCGTCAACGCCCTGGTCCTCACCGGCTACGGTCTGAACTGCGACATTGAAACCGCCCATGCCATTGAGCTGGCCGGCGGGCGGGCGGACCGTGTTCATATCAATGCCCTGATTGAAGGCGATGCCCGACTGGACGACTATCAGATGATGACCTTTGTAGGAGGGTTCAGCTGGGGCGACGACCACGGCGCCGGCGTGGTCCAGGCGGTTCGCCTGAAGACCCATATCGGCGAGCAGCTGCTTCGGTTCATTGCCGCCGGCAAACTCGTGCTGGGCATCTGCAACGGGTTCCAGACGCTGGTAAATCTCGGTCTGCTGCCGGGTTTGGACGCCGACTACCAAACCCGCTCGGTAGCACTTGCCGCCAACGATTGCGGCAATTTTCGTGATCAGTGGGTCTCGCTGGGGGTCAACCCCCAATCGCCGTGTGTCTTCACCCGCGGCCTGACCCGCCTGGAGCTGCCGGTGCGCCACGGGGAGGGAAAGTTTTTTGCCGAACCGGGCACCCTGGAGAAACTGCTGCGCCAGCACCAGGTGGTGCTGCGCTACGTCCTGCCCGAGGGCACCCCCGCAGGCGGCCTTTTCCCCGACAACCCTAATGGGTCGCTCTACGATATCGCCGGGATCTGCGACCCCAGCGGCCGCGTATTCGGGCTGATGCCGCACCCCGAGGCCTATCATCACTGGACCCATCACCCCCGCTGGACGCGGCTGCGCGAGGAACACCGACGCAGCGGCAAACCCCTCGATGCCGCGGGCGCCGCGGGCAATCTGATCTTCAAAAACGCGGTGGCCTTCCTTCAAGCATAACACTCTGGTTTTGAATATAAATTTTAAAAATCGAGCCAGCCAGGCCCCCTGAAATTTCACCTAAAGGCCAACATCAAGGCGCAGCGCTTCGGAAAGCGGCGCCTTTTTTTGCCTCTGATCGCGAACATCTCAAAATCCTTCCTCTGAAATCAAATCCAAAAATAAAGTCTGCAAGGTAACCGACCCCCGGGCCTGATGCCGGGTCAGAGATCCCCCTCACCCCCCATTCCCTTTCCTTCGGGTGGCTGTGTCGGCCCTCTTCAGTTCGACAGTTTTTTCGGAACGTCGCCCTGCCCGGCACTCCCGGGAAAGACGCTTCGTCTCTCTCCCCCATGGACTCCCGCTTCAGTTGCCAACACCATCGTTCGATATGAGGAAGTGCGTGAAGACGGCCGGTGGCGTGGGGCTGCGATTCATCGCAACTTAAAAAAGTTAATAGCGCTATTAAAAGTTTTAATAGCCAGCGCAACCGGAAACGGTCTGCCAGCCTCTGCCGGACGGGTTCGAGAAGACCGTTGAGTTTAAATTTATAATTTTAAAACGCATAAAAACAAAAGGTTGCATTCTTCCAGGTGTCACATGGCCGGATGGCGGGAGCGGCCGGAAGGTGATCGCCAACCCGTGGCATGTAAATTGTAGAGTTGTGTGAAAATCAAAAATTCACCGCGGTAATTACCCAATCGGAGTTGACAACCATGCGCAAGAATTCGGGGTTCACCCTAATGGAACTGATGACGACAATTGCCATCATTGCGGTCCTGGCGGCTGTTGCGATTCCCAACATGATCGGTTGGCTCCCCGATTACCGTCTGCGCAGCGGGGCGGCTGAAATGCTTTCGGCGCTGCAGTTGGCGCGTCTCAGCGCCATCAAGGAAAACGCGAATGTGGCGGTTCGGTTCAATACCGGCAGCGATGAGTACCTGGTCTTCGTGGACAACGGAGAGGGGGGCGGCACGCCTGGCAATGAAACCCGGGATGGGGACGAGAAGGTGATCAAATCCGGTAAAATGGCGCCGGATGCGCAGATCGACAGCGCCGGCTTTTCCGGAGGCTTAAGCCGGGTCTCGTTCACCGGCCGGGGGCTCACGGCCGGGTTCCGGGTCGGCACCGTGACGCTCAAAAACAGCAAGGGGCATCAAAGGGAAATCGCGGTCAATATGACCGGCCGCTGCCGGATCAAATAGGGATCAGCTGAATGCCAATACGTCAGGGAATTTGAATCGGCGGGCATAAAGGAAAGGATACTCTGCAATGAATAATGTGGGCCGCGGAACAAAAGGATTTACCCTGATTGAACTCATGATCGCCATGGCCGTCTCGGGGATTGTGATGGCAGGCATTTACGCCGCCTATGAAATGCAGGTCAAGTCCCAGATCACCAACCAGGCGCTTGTCGACATGCAGCAGGAGATGCGGGCGGCGATGTTAATCTTGGAGCAAGATCTTCGCATGGCCGGCTATGACCCAACGGAAAACGCCGGGGCCGAGATATTGGAAATCCGGGCCAACAGTGTAGCCTTCAGCATGGATGCCGCCGGGGGCAACACCGACGGGATCGACAACGACAACGACGGGGTTGTTGACGAAGCCGATGAGGCCAGTTTCCCGGACGGGGACCTCGACGACGGCAACGAAGTGATCCGCTACGTTCATGCCACCGATGCCGACGGGACCCCCTATTTGGGGCGGTCAATGGCCGGTGGAGCGGTTTCACCGGTGGCTTACAACATTGACGCCCTGAACTTTGTCTTTCTGGACGAAGACGGCAACCCCACCGGCGACCGCACTCGGATCAGGGCCGTCGCGGTTACCATGGTCGGTCGTTCCGGCGAGGACGTGCCGGTTTTGTTTTTCAAACAAGAGGACAACACGGTTTATCGCAATCAGCAGGGTGACGTCATTCTGGAGGCCCCCAATGACAACTTCAGGCGGATGATGCTCTCGACCGTGGTCAAATGCCGCAATCTCTAAACGTCACCCTTTATGCCCATATCAACTGGAGGAACCCATGTCGACCCAGCCGGACAGCGTCACCAAAGAACCAAGTGAAACGGGCTTTACCCTGATCGAGGTCCTGATGGCGATGGCCATCTTCGCCATCGGGATTCTGGCGGTGGGCAGCATGCAGATCGCCGCCATGAACGGCGGGGCGTCTGCCAGGCGCTCGACCGATGCGGCCACCATCGCCCAGGACCAGATCGAGAAGATCATCGCGGGAGATTATGACGATCTCGCGGCCCCGGCCGATGCCGTCGTCAACGGGCGCTACAGCCTGAACTGGGCTGTTGCGGAAGACGATCTGAACAATGACGGGAACAACGACGCGAAAAATGTGACGGTTACCGTCACCTGGCCGGACAAGGGCGGCGACCGGAGCTTCAACCTGGACTTTACCAAAGTGCTCAACATCAAAGGATAACTCGCGCAAATGCCGGTGATTTTACGAATCGTCGGACGGCCCGTACCCTCCGACAAGGCATTTTGCCGAACCTGATCTGAAAAGGAAAATATCCCCATGCGGAACCCTGCAACCATACTGCAATCCGAGGAAGGTTCGGTCATGGTCCTTGCCCTCATCGTCCTGGCAATGTTGACTATTATCGGCATCTCCGCCTCCAATACCAGCACCACCGAACTTCAGATCGTGCGCAACGATCTGCTTTACCGGATAAATTTCTACAAGGCGGAGGCCGCGGCGCGCGAGGGGGCCCAGACGGTCGCCAACCTGGCCAAAACCAGCCCCACCGAAGTCAACCCGGGTCAAACCACCCAAAACTGGCTGGTGGACCCCGCGGCCGATGGCATCGACATGACCAAAATAGAGGACGTGCAAGCCATCGATAAGCCCTCCGGCGTGGTCGCCGACGCTGCCACAACCTACGCCGCCGCCTATCTCGGCAGAACCGGAAGCGTCGCTGCAGAAAACGAAAGCCATGTCTATCACTTCAACCTCTACGGGCTGCACGCGGATGACGATGGCAGGGCGTTTATTGAGATGGGCTATAAGGTCAAGGTGTTTCAGAATTAGCTGAGATAGGTTCCATAGAATTAATTGATTCTATTTAACTACATGACATTTTGCGGTCATCGTTTGACGGCATTTAAGGGAGGTCACCCAATGTTTGTTATTGGCAGATCAAAAAAGTTGCAAAATAGGGCAGCGCAGGAAAACAGTTTTTCCGCGGCTATCTGCAACAAGGTTTCAA
>JAABRJ010000084.1 GCA_011390985.1 Desulfobacteraceae bacterium | reverse complement strand
TTTACGCTCAAAGACATCGGTGTCGTCCTGCATGCCAAGTTTCATCAGGATTTCACCAAGATCATCGACAAGGTCCAGGTCACGCTCTACACCAAGAAAGAGGACGTGGACAAGCTGACCTCCCGGGCCCGCGCCGAGTACAAGTTGCGCGACGCGCGGGTCGACACCATGACCGACGAAAGCGAGGAGACCTTCTACTCCTGCACCCTGTGTCAGTCCTTCGCGCCCACCCACGTCTGCACCGTCAGCCCCGAGCGCACCGGCCTCTGCGGCGCCTACAACTGGATGGACTGCAAGGCCTCGTTTGAGATCAACCCCACCGGCCCCAACCAGCCCATCCCAAAGGGCGAATGCCTGGATCCCAAGCTGGGCCAGTGGAAAGGGGTCAACGAGTTCGTCACCAAGGCCTCCCGCGGGGCCGTCACCCATTACAACTTCTACTCGATGGTGATCGACCCCATGACCACCTGCGGCTGCTGCGAAGCCATCGCGGCGCTGCTGCCGGGCTGCAACGGGGTCATGACGGTCAACCGCGAGTACGCCGGCGAGACCCCCTGCGGCATGAAGTTCACCACCCTGGCCGGCGTCATGGGCGGCGGGGCTTCATCCCCGGGCTTTGTGGGGCACTCCAAGTACAACATCACCCAGCGCAAGTTCATCGTCGGCGACGGCGGGCTCCTGCGCATGGTCTGGATGCCCAAGATGCTCAAGGAGGAGATCAAGGACCGCATCATCGCCCGCGGCAAGGAGATGGGCGTTGAGAACCTCTACGACATGATCGCCGACGAGACCGTGGGCACCACGGAAGAGGAGATCATGCCCTTCCTCCAGGAAAAAGGCCACCCGGCCCTCACCATGGAGCCCATTGTAGGCTGATTTTACCATCCGGTCAGAACAGGGCGGGCGTCTGCGCCCGCCCTGCAGCCGGGGGGAGGCGGGCAACCCTGAAACGCGGTGCTAAAATAAAATCTCAAAAGGAGAACCCAATATGGCATTAACCGGTATTCAGATTTTCAAACTTCTGCCCAAGACCAACTGCAAGGAATGCGGGGTGCCCACATGCCTTGCCTTCGCCATGAACCTGGCATCGGGCAAGGCCAGCCTTGACGACTGCCCGTATGTATCCGAGGATGCCCGCGAAAAGCTGGCGGAAGCCTCGGCCCCGCCGATCCTGCCGGTCAGCATCGGCAAAGGGGTCCGGAAATTCCAGGTCGGCGGCGAGACCGTGATGTGCCGCCATGAAAAAACGTTTTTCAACCCGACCGCGCTGGGTGCCATGGTGGCCTCGGATATCGCCGCCGACGCCCTCACGGCCAAGCTCAAGGCCTGGAACGCGCTGCAGTACGAACGGGTCGGGCTCAACCTGCGGCCGGAACTGGTGGCCCTCAAGGATGTCAACGGCGACAAAGCGGCCTTTGCCGCGGCCGCCAAGACGATTGCCGAGACCTCCGAGTTCAACCTGGTGTTGATGACCGACGACGCCGACGTCATGAAGGCCGGCATCGAAGTCGCCGGGTTCAAACAGCCGCTGATGTACGCCGCCACGGCGGCCAATATCGATGCCTACGCCGCGCTGGCCAAGGAAAACGGCCTGCCGTTGGCCGTCAAGGCCGATTCGGTCGAAGGCCTGCCACCGCTGACCGCAAAGCTTGTGGGGATGGGCATCAAGACCATCGTGCTGGACCCCGGGTCCCGTGAAATCAAGGCTGCCCTGGAAGACCAGGTGGCCATCCGGCGCGCGGCGCTTAAAAACGGCAACCGCGCCGTGGGCTTCCCGACGATCGCGTTCCCCTGCGAAATGGCCAAAAACCTGGACGTGGAAACCCTGATCGCCGCTATGTTCATCGCCAAGTACGGCAGCATCGTGATCCTTTCGGATTTCACCGGCGAAAACCTCTTTCCGCTTCTCCTGGAACGGCTCAACATCTTCACCGATCCCCAACGTCCCATGACGGTCACCGAAGGTATCTACCCCGTCAACAATCCCGATGAAAATTCGCCCGTGCTGGTGACCACCAACTTCGCCCTGACCTACTTTATCGTTTCCGGCGAGGTGGAAGGCAGCAAGGTCCCGGCCTGGCTGATGATCAAGGACTCCGAGGGGCTTTCGGTCATGACCGCCTGGGCGGCCGGGAAGTTCAACGGCGACGAAGTCGGCATGTTCATCAAAAAATCCGGTATCATGGACAAGGTCAAACACACCGAGCTGATCATCCCCGGTTATGCCGCGGCGATTGCCGGTGACGTCGAAGAAGAGCTGCCGGGCTGGACGATTACCGTCGGTCCGCGGGAAGCGGCCCATCTGCCCGCATTTCTGAAGCAGAAGGCCTGATGCCCGTCGCGTGCGGGGCTGCAAGGCCCCGCACGGGCGGTCGGCACTGCACGCCAAGCGGTTTTTCAGTGCGCTGTCAAGCAGTATAACTTTACAACGAGGTAGGAGGGAATTTGTATGGCGGATAAACTGATCGATGTACTGCGGCCCAAAAAGGATGTAGGCGAATTTTGGGTCATCGGCGAGAGCCTGAACGTCATCGGGACCAAAATCGGCAAAGCCTTCAAGGAGCGGGATCCCAAGCCCATCCAGGAGGAGGCGCTGTTCCAGAAGTCCAAGGGCGTTGATATGATCGACATCAACCTCGGGCCGGCCAAGAAAGACGGCCATGAGCTGATGCCGTGGGTCGTGGAAGTGGTCCAGGAGGTGGTCGACGATATCCCCCTGGTGCTCGACACGTCCAACATCGATGCCATCGAGGCCGCCCTGCCCAAGTGCAAGATGCCCAAGATGATCAACTCCATCATGGTCCGGCAGGCGCGCTACGAGCGCATGGTGCCCATAGCGGCAAAGTACAATGCCGATTTCTGCGCCCTGATGTGGGGCCCCGACGGCCTGCCGCGGGACGAAAACGAGCGCGCCGCCTTGCTGGTGGAACTGATGACGGTCGCCAACGAGGCCGGCATCCCCAACGATCAGATGTGGGTGGACGGCCTCGTGACGCCCGTCAACATCCAGCAGCCCCAGGCCATCAGCCTGATGAACTTCATGGACATGCTGCAGGAGATCATGCCCGGCGCCATGAGCACCTGCGGGGTCTCCAACATCTCCAGCGGCATTCCGGATCACCTGCGCCACGTCATGAACGTCACCTTTACGGTCATGCTAAACATCCACGGCATGCAGTCCTTTATCGCCGATTGCAAGGACGAGATCACCATGGGCCTGGCGCACGGCAAGCGCCCGGATATTTTCGCGGCCATCCAGGCCACCATGGACGGCAATGCGCCGGACCTCAAAAGCGTTTCCGAGGAAATTCGCAACTACGTCAAATCCTGCAAGGTCATTCTCGGGGAAACCCTGTTCTCCGACTCCTGGCTCGCAGTTTAACCCCCGCCGGAAACCGTTTCAAAGCCTCTCCCGCTTGCGGGCGGGGCTTTTTTCATTGCGGGCGGCGGTTTTACCATCAGGAACCGTTTTTACATTTTCGGCCGCCGCCGGCCCGCAGCCGGGTTGATGGCCCGCTGGCAGGCTGTCCACCCGTGGGGCGAAGCCCCGGAGAGGAAAAAGCATGGCACGCATCGATGATTACCAGCACGCACGCGAGATTGCAGTCGAGGCTCTCTCCCGGGAAACCCTGACCGCCATCAGCCGGCGCTCGGGCTATGAGACGGCCGACGCAGCGGCCGGGACACTGGTGATCCCTTTTCTCGACCGCACTTACCGCCTGGAATATCCCGGCTTGCGCTTCACCGACGGCCTCAAGGCCGAGGCCGAGGTGCCGCTCCAGGAACAGGTATTGATCCTGCACTACCTCCTGGGCGCGGAAGCCGGTCTACCGTCGCAAGACTGGGTGGCCTACCGCGAAATTGCGGGGGCATCCTTTTATTTCAGTGCCTTCGTAAAACGGGCGATCGAGCCCCTCAAGAAAGTATTCGGCCGGAATGCCGCCGCCTTTCGGAATGCCGCGGCAACCCTGGGGGGACAGGAGATACCGGCCGGGGATGCGGGTTTCGAGTTGAGGGTTTTCCCCCAGGTGGCCGTTCAGTTCATTCTGTGGGAGGGGGATGAGGAGTTCGGGGCGGAGGCCAATATTCTCTTCAACCAGGGGATCGAAGGGCGGCTGTCGCCCGAGGACATCGCCTGGCTGGCCGGCATGGTGGTCTACCGGATGATCGCGCTGTCCCGCTGAAAGCGGCGCAGATCGGCACGTGCCGGCCGCCGGTTTGGCTGGTGCCGTCTGCGGAGATGCGAAAAGCCGGATCCCGCCAGGGAGCAGGGCGTTGACCCCCAGCGCCAGCGAAAGGGCGAGGGCGACGATGACGGCCGCTTCAAGGGCGGTGCGCTTGAGGATGACCATCCACCCCCTAAAAGCCCCTGCAGTCTTCGGGCCGGCAGCCCGGGTCGCCGGCCGAATGATCTTGAAAAGCCGGGAGTGCTTTGATATTCTGCAAAATCGATTGTTCAAAACGGGCGGCGCCCTTTTTCCTGCGCGGACGCCGTCGCCGTTTCCCCGTTATATGGCCTGAAGGACCGATGAAGATGCCGCCCCCAGATAAAGACAGGCTGACGAAAATCCAATCCCAAGCCCTTGAAGTCAACCTTGCCAGCTACCATGTCGAGGTCGCAATCGACCCGCGCTATGCCCCGCTGCAGGCTGTCATGTCCAAATACTTCGGCCTGATGGAAGGGGTCAACGTTTTTTTAAAGGAGCTCTCACATCCTTACAAGAACTGGCACTTCATCGTCAGCGAGGCCCGGCTTTACACCCTGGATTATTTTCACCTGATAAACCGGCATGACCAGGGGGATGCGGCCGCCCGGCTGTATGTCGAGATTTTCCTCGAGGCCATTGGTGCCAGCCGGGATCGGGAAGTCAAGACCGATGCCGTCGACAACCTGCTGCTCTTTCTCCTCAAGATTGTCAACGACGGCGGGACCGGGCTTGCCAAATTCCTGCCGGTCTTCAACGACGCCTGCCGGCGCCTGGCGACCCTGCCCGAGGAA
Source organism: Desulfobacteraceae bacterium (assembly GCA_011390985.1). GTDB lineage: Bacteria > Desulfobacterota > Desulfobacteria > Desulfobacterales > JAABRJ01 > JAABRJ01. The sequence goes on along the minus strand of JAABRJ010000084.1, from coordinate 1,461 downwards.
GACTTCGCGCTGATCGCCATGAGCTACTACCAGCTGCCCAAAATCGCCCGGGCCTTTCGCGCCGAAGCGGGACGCCTGGCGCCGGATTACGGCGATCTGAACCGGCTTTTGGCCTACTATTTCCGCCACACGTTCTCCTATTTCCTGAAGGCGGATGACCCGCAGCAGTGGTTTGAAAACGAAACCGACGAAATCAAGGATCGGCAGGCCCTGGCCGGTATTTTCAGCGAGATCTCGCACACCCGGCTGAGGGGGCTGGAAAACGAACTGGCGCAAATCGTCCAGGACCTTTCGGCCGACTCGGGCGGGGTGCTCGACCGCCTGCTGACCCTGCCGACCTATGAAACGTTTGTCAAGATCTACCGCGAAGTTCCCCAGAAACTGCTCGGGGTCGGGGCCTCCGGCGGCCGCTGCAGCCACTGCAAGCTGTTGTTTCTGTTTCACATCATGAACATGTCCGGCCTGACCATGATCCACGAGGAGACCCTGCGGGAAATCAATCGCACCATTTCATGGCTGATTGCCCACGAGCCCTACCGCAATCTCAGCATTCTTATTGAAAAAACCTTTACGATCCTGAAAACCCGGACCAGCAAATTTCCAGGGACAGCCCTCAACTGCGTGCTCAACATGGGCAGGGGGATTTCCAAGACCGAGGAAAGCGATCTTGTCAATGTCTTTATCGACGCCCTGATCGATCTCGGTTTTCAGACGCCGGGGATCGCCGGGGTCGGCAACGACTGGCAGATCAAGGCCAACAGCGCCCATCTGCAGAACATTCGGACCTGGCTGGAGCTGATCGAGCTCAACCCGAAGTGGTCCACCCGCCTGCTGTCCGCGCTGATCATTCACCTCTCTCTGGGCGGGGTCTTCATCAAGGACACCGACCTGTTTCCCCGCGAGATTACCCGCCTTCTCAACAGCGGTATCGGGCCGGTTTACAACCTGGCCAAACAGCTGGCGCGCCTTTTCCCGGCCTACTTCAACGATATCGGCGCTGAAGGCCGGCTGCGCGATATTTCCACGCGGCTGGACGAGCTGAGCGGGCGGCGGGATGTGCTGGTGCATTTCCTGCGCAAGCAAAGCCACGTGGAGAGCAGCAACCGCATCATCGGTTTCATGGAGGCGACCCTCAAGTTCTGGGAAACTCTGGATAAAAGCGCCCTGGAAGCCTATCTGCCGCCCAGCATCTTCGAGCAGATCGGGCTGCAGGGCCCCTGGCTGGATGGCCTGCACCGGGTGGTGCAGCACCTCAAGGCGCAGGCGGTCGATCTGCCCGAGGGCCTGCTGGCCCTCTCGGACGATGACCTGCAGCGGCTGCTGTCCACAGTGGATGACGTCTTGCCCCGGGATGTCGAGCGTGTCGCTCTGGCCGCGGGGTTTTACAAATTGCTGCACCAGAAATACAGGCTCGATTTCCGCGAAATCGACCATTATTTGGCCCAGCTGCGGACCGAAGGC
>JAABRJ010000083.1 GCA_011390985.1 Desulfobacteraceae bacterium | reverse complement strand
CTCTCCGTCGAAGACGGGCTGGCCGAGCAGGACTGGGACAATTGGGTCGTGATGACCGAACGCCTGGGGGCCGCCGTGCAGATCGTGGGCGATGACATTTTTGTCACCAACCCCGAGATCCTGGCGCGCGGCATCGAAGAAGGGGTGGGCAACTCCATCCTGATCAAACTCAACCAGATCGGGACCGTCAGCGAAACCCTGGACGCCATCGCCATGGCCAGCCATGCCGGGTACACCACCGTCATCTCCCACCGTTCAGGGGAAACCGAGGACACCTTCATCTCGGATCTGGTGGTGGGGGTCAACAGCGGGCAGATCAAAACCGGCTCACTGTCGCGGACCGATCGGGTCTCCAAGTATAACCAGCTCATCCGCATCGAGGAGGCGTTGGGGTCTGCCGCCCGTTTTGCCGACGGCATTTTCGTGACGGAATAGCGCCGTCCTATGGGCAGAACCTCACCGGATGAAGCGGGACATCCCCTGACATGAAGCGATTGCTCCAATTCGGCCGGATTCTCCTCGCCGCGCTGTGCCTGCTGCCGGCCGCTCCGGGGCCCGCAACGGCCTTTGTCCTGGAAGGCCCCCAAGTCCTGGACCTGATGGCCCGGCAGCAGGAAAAACTCAAAAGCCTGCAGGTCACCCAGACCCTGGTGGTTCACGGCGCCACCGTGGCTGACCAGGGCGCCGAGTTCGAGGAAACCATCGCCTATCAGTTTCCCGATCGGTTTCGCGCGGACACCAGGGCACCGACCCACGAGCGCCTGCACGTGGTCAACCGCGACGCATCGCTGACGGTGACGGACGGTCTGGTTACGGCTGAAACCGAAACGGCCCTTGACCGATACAAGGATCTGCTGCTGCACCGGGATCGGGTGCGTCTTCAGAACCACCTGGATCGTCTGGGAGTCGACACGACTGTCAACAGCTTCGGCCGCCTGGAAACGGAAACCGCCTTTGTGATCGGGGCCCGCTACCCGGACCTTTCCGCCCCGCAGGTGTGGATCGACCAGCGCAGCTTCCGACCCGCGCGCCTGATCCTGCCCGCTCCGCCCTACTCCGAGGATACTTATGCACTGGACATCCGCTTCCAAAACTGGCGCGAGACCAACGCGGTCTGGTACCCGTGGCAGATCCTGTTCTACCGGGGCGACCGACTGGTGCGGGAATTGAAAATCACCAGCCTGGAGAAAAACCCCTCCTTCCCGGCGGATTTTTTCGACCTTGAGCGGCTCAAGGGCCGCTACCGTGCAGCGCCGAGCGCCGCCGCGGTTCCGGAGCAGCCCCTGAACGGGGCGGATGTGCAGAAAACCCTCGATGACTTCAAAAAGATTTTTGACTGATTGAGGAAAATCAATGCCATTTAACACCAAATTTATTTTTGTGACCGGCGGAGTGCTGTCGTCCCTGGGCAAGGGCCTGGCCGCGGCCTCCATCGGAGCGCTTCTGGAAAGCCGGGGGTTGAGCGTCACCCTCCAGAAGTTGGACCCTTACATCAACGTGGACCCCGGCACGATGAACCCGTTTCAGCACGGGGAGGTCTTCGTCACCGACGACGGCTCCGAAACCGATCTCGACCTCGGCCACTACGAGCGCTTCACCAATGCCAAGCTGGGGGCCGACAACAACTTTACCACCGGAAAAATCTATTATTCCGTCATCACCAAAGAGCGCCGGGGGGATTACCTTGGCGGCACCGTGCAGGTGATCCCCCACATCACCGACGAAATCAAGCGCAGCATTCAGCTGGCGGCCGACGGTGTCGACGTCGTCATCGTCGAAATCGGGGGCACCATCGGGGACATCGAGAGTCTGCCGTTTCTTGAAGCCATTCGACAGTTCAAGACCGACGTCGGCAAGGAAAACGTGCTCTACATCCACCTCACCCTGGTGCCCTATATCGCCACGGCCGGGGAGGTGAAGACCAAACCGACCCAGCACAGCGTAAAGGAACTGCGCAGCATCGGCATCCAGCCGGACATCCTGCTGTGCCGCACCGACCGGTTTCTCTCCAAGGAGATCAAAGCCAAAATCGCGCTTTTCTGCAATGTGGGCATCGACGCCGTCATCACCGCCAAGGACGTGAAATGCATCTACGAGTGCCCCCTGCTCTTCCACAAGGAGGGGCTCGACGACAAGATCGTCGAGCTGCTGCACATCTGGACCCGGGCCCCCCGGCTGGAAGCCTGGGAGGAGGTGGTGCAGAAGTTCATGGCGCCGAAATACAGCGTCACCATTGCGATTGTCGGAAAATACGTGGATCTCACGGAGTCCTACAAAAGCCTCAACGAGGCCCTCTATCACGGGGGCATCGCCAATGACTGCCGGGTCAATCTGACCTTTCTGGATTCGGAAAAGGTCACCCCCGGTGCCTGCGCCCCGCTGCTGGAAAAGGCCGACGGCATCTTGGTGCCCGGCGGTTTCGGATCCCGCGGGATCGAGGGCAAAATCTGCGCGGCAACCTACGCACGCGAGAAAAAGGTGCCCTTCTTCGGCATCTGCCTGGGCATGCAGATCGCGGTGATCGAGTTTGCCCGCAGCGCGGCCGGCCTGGAAAACGCCAACAGCTCGGAGTTCGATGAAAAAACCCCCTACCCGGTGATCTACCTGATGACCGAGTGGTACGACGAAAAGACCGCCACCGTGCAGAAGCGCAGCGCATCATCGGAAAAAGGCGCCAGCATGCGGCTGGGGGCCTACCCCTGCCGGGTGAAGGAGAACAGCCTGGCCTTTGCCGCCTACGGCAAAACCGATATCTCGGAGCGCCACCGCCACCGCTACGAGTTCAACAACGTCTTTCAGGCCCAGTTGGAGGCGCACGGGCTGGTGGTCAGCGGTGTTTCGCCGCGCGGCGATCTGGTGGAAATCATCGAGATCAAGGACCACCCTTGGTTTCTCGGATGCCAGTTCCACCCGGAGTTCAAGTCGCGCCCGATGGTGCCCCATCCGCTGTTCAGGGATTTCATCCAGGCGGCCCTGGCCTACGCCGGTAAAAAATAATCCTGCCCCCACAACGGCCGGTGCCCATAAAAACGGCAGGCTGCCGGAGCTCAGAAAAGAACTCCGGCAGCCTGCCGTTTTTATGGCGCGCGGGTCGAAGGCGCAACGCTCCCCCGGAGCGCGACGCCGCCACAATTGCGCCGGGCCGCGGACACCGTCTTGGCCTGAGATCCCGTTTGCGCAGGGTATCAGGCGCCCTGCCGCCGGCCCATCTTCTGCAGGCACTGCTCCGCGGCGATGGTCAGGGGCTCCAGGCTGGGCTCCGAAGAGATGTCGGGATTGCCCGCCGTGGCGAATACGGTGAGGTCTTCGACCGTCTTGCGTCCCAGAATCAGCGCGCTGACCGCGTCGATCTCCTTGATCGGCGCTATCTCCCTGCTCAGGATCTGTCCGCCGATGAGGGTCCGCTTGTTGCGGTCGAAAACGAGTTTCAGGGTCCAGGGCGTCATGCCCGGTATCATGCCGTGCTTGCTCCTGGAATCCACCGTGGCGCTCACCGTCTCGATCCCCTCGCGATGGGCATGCGCCTCTGTAAGCCCGGTGGCCGCCACGTTCCAGTCGATCAGGTTGCAGGCCGAGGCGTTCAGCAGCCCTGGAAACGGGATCGCGTATCCCGCCAGGCGCTTGGCCGCCAGTCTGCCCATAATGACCGCGGGTCCCCGCAGGGCGCCGGGGTTCGGCGTTCCGGTTACGAAGTGTTTGTTATCAGCGCAGTCTCCGGCCGCCAGCACGTCGGGGTCTGATGTTTCCAGGAACTCGTTGACCTTGACCCCGAAGCGGCCGATCTCAAGCCCCATCTCCCTGGCAAGCTCCAGGTTGGGCGCTGCGCCGACGTTCATGAAGACCATATCGGCGGCAATGACTTCTCCGGATTCCAGCTTGACGGATGACACCGCGCCGTTGCCCTGGATACCGACCACCTTCTCGCCCATTTTGAGCTGGAACCCTTTTTCGGTCAGATAATTCGCAACCCGATCACACAGCTCCTCGTCAAGCATGGTGGCAAGGGGGTGCTTGAGAAGTTCCACGATGGTGATCTCGTAATCCGGGTTGGCCTGTTTGAGCAGTAAAGCCACCTCCAGACTGATGAAGCCGGCACCAACAAAGGTCAGCTTGCGGGGGGCTTTTGCTTTCATAAACTGGCAGATGTCCTCGGCGTGCTGGAGGGATCGCAGCATGAACACGCCCTCCAGCTCCCGGCCGGGAATCGGCGGTAATATGGGGCTGGAACCGGTGCTCAAGATCAGCTTGTCGTAGGCATATTCGGCCCCACCCGCCACGAAGACCTTCTTCGCTTTGCGATCCACCCGGGTAACGCGACCAACCACGACATTAACCCCGGCGCCGGCAAGCTTTGCATCCGGGTTTACAATCGATTCGCCCGTGACCAGACCGGCCACGACATGGGGCAGCGCTCAGCGCACAATGAAACTTTTTTCATCCCTGATGTTGGTGACCTCCACCTCTGGCATGAGTTTCTTGGAGAGCATGGAGGCCGGTCCGCCCACGCCCCCGCATCCGATGACGACCAATTTTTGTTTTGGTTCCATCCGCGATCTCCTTTTTCTGAACACGTTGCGTTGACCGACAGCGGTCACGCGCGAAAACCCCTAAACTCCTCCATCCTTGAAAGCGTGCCCTTGTTATTAACATATGTTCAAAACATAGTCCAGCTCCCTTTTGCAGGGCAGCCGCCGGACCGCTATGCCAACCGCTGCAGACGCGGGTTGGGTTGATAGCGGCGTCCGGCCTTGGCGCAGGGACGGCCGTCGAGCTGGACGATGTCGGCGGTAAAATCGTAGGCCCCGCCCAAAAGGCAGCTGCCCACCCCGTAGCTGTCGACGGGAACCCCGAGCGCTTCAAATTTCGCGATCTTCTCGGGGGTGAACCCTCCTGAGACCACGATTTTGACGTGCTGAAAGCCGGCCTTGTCCAACGCCTTGCGGGTCATGCAGACCAGCTCCGGCACCACCCCGTTGGGTTTGAAGCTGCCCATGATCGGCACGATGGACTTGTCCACCATGTTCTCGGAGGTGTCCAGGCGCACTCCCCACAACTTGTCGCCCAAGGCGTCCGCACATCGCAGGGCCGTGCCGATACAATCGTTGTCGAAATCCACCAGGGCCACCAGGTTGGTTTCAGGGTAGGTCTGGCTGAAAATTTTAACCGCATGGACCGTATTGCCGCCCAAGGCGGCGATCAGGGCGTGGGGAACCGTGCCGGAGGCGCTGGCGCCCCACCACTCGCCCTGGGCGGTGGTGGACACCCCGGCAACCCCGCCGATATGGGCCGCGTAGCCGTCACCGCCCTGGACCGCCCAGTGATCGAAGCGCGCCGGGAAATACAAAACGATCTTGCCGTTGGCGGCGTTGACGACGTTGCGCACATTGGTGGCGACCTTGGTACGCCGGGCGAGAACGCCGAGATAGATGGTTTCCAGGTGGGCGAAGAGGCTGGCATCCCCGGTGATGTGCATCACCGTTTCCAGTGGAGCCACCCGATCACCGTCGAAAAGGGCCTCGATGTCGAGCTTGCTGAACCCATCCTCCCAGAGCGCATCGAGCTGTTGCGCGATCGCGAACTTCTGCTCCAACACCCGCAGATAGGTCTGCCGATCACTGAGGAAATGGGAGCGGGCTTTGCGCTTGAGTTCGATCAGGCGGTCGAAGAGCTTGCAGGCCCGCTCATAGTCGGTGTAGTGGCCGCTGGCGAGCTTCAACACGGCAATCGCTTCGTCGATGCCGCACAGGATGACGTCCTTCCTCTGAAACACCTGCATGGTGACCTGCGGGTGCAGGTTGTGCTTTTCAAGACTGACTTTTTCACGCCAGAAGTAGATGTCACTGCGGTAGCCGCGGCGAAGTTCCTGCACCGGCAGGTCGAAAAGGGTGCTGCTGAGTCGCTGTTGCATCGAAGTGCTGGCCTCCTTGGCTGGAGTTGCCGAAAACCGCCGGATTCGGGGCCCCCGGGGAGCCCCACGGCGGCAAAATTGTTTTAGTGACCGATGCAAGACTGCCTGTCAAGTCAAAAAAAATGTCGCTCGACAGTTGCAGGCTGCCAGGGGGAAACCCGCGCCCATGTCGCGAAAAGGTCCCGATTGCGCCGCAAAAAAACGGTGCTATAATTGCGGCGTCTGTCACGCACCGCGAACGGGGAGCGCCAATGGCCCGCTGCAGCGCCCTTCGGAGGGGGCCTTAGCCGGTCCTGATCATCTTCTCCCTGGAACTGGGGCTGCCGCCGGTTGTCATGATCCAGGTCTTCAACTTCTGCTTTCTGGTCGGCAAACTCGCCCAGGCGGCGGTCCTAAGGCATGCCGGGGTGTTGTCGGCCCCGGTCATCACGGCCACCCTGCCGCTCCTGGCGGTCGCGGTGGCGCGGGGATGGCCCTGCCGCGACCGCTTTGACCCCGAAACCTACCGTCGCTGGCTCAAGCGGGCGCTGTTGGCGATCGCCGTGATGCTGATCGCCCAATTTTTCTCCGGA
>JAABRJ010000082.1 GCA_011390985.1 Desulfobacteraceae bacterium | reverse complement strand
TCAAGCTTGCGGGCCAAGCGCTGCCCCGACAGGTCGCGCTCCAGGAGCATGTCGGCCGCGCCGGCCGCCACCAGCGCCTGGGCGTTGAGCTGCTGGTGGTTGTCGGCCGCGAAGGGAAACGGAATGAAAAGGGCGGCCTTGCCGATGGCGCTGATCTCGGCTACGGTCGTGGCGCCGGCCCGGCAGACCAACAGGTCGGCAGCGGCGTAATGGCGCTCGATGTCTTCGAAAAATGCCTGGACCCGGGCGGTGATGCCCCGTTCGGCATACGCCCGGGCGACCGCCCGTTCGTCCTGCGCGCCGGTCTGGTGCACCCAGGTGATCCCGGCCGGGTTTTGGAGATGGTCGAGGGCTGCCAGCACGGCCCGGTTGATGCTGTGGGCGCCCTGGCTGCCGCCGGCGACCAGCACGCTCAGCGGGCGATCCGGGGGGTCGACGGCCGCCGGCGGTCGCGCCGCGAGTTCGCGGATGGCGCTGCGAACCGGGTTTCCGGTAGTCCGAAAGGGTGTTCGGGCTGCGGCGCGTCGGGTTTCGGCAAACGAGGCATAAAACCGGTCGGCCAGCCGCACCAGGAGGCGGTTGGTGATCCCGGGGAGAAGGTTCTGCTCGTGCAGCGCGATTTTGCAGCGCAGCAGCCAGGCGGCCAAGACCACCGGGCCGGCGGCATAGCTGCCGACCCCCAGGACCAGGTGCGGTCGGAAACGGCCGAGAATCCGCAGCGCCTGAAGCACCGCCAGCGGAATTTTGAGGGCGGCCGTCAGCTGCTGCCGGCGGCCGCGCCCCTTGATGCCCTCGATCGCCACGCGCGCCAGGGGAAACCCGCGGCGCTTCAGCACGCTGCGTTCAAAGCGGTTGCCGGTGCTGACGAACAGCACCCGGTTGGCCGGATCGCGTGCCATCAAAACCTCGGCGACGGCGATGCCCACAAAGAGATGCCCGCCCGTGCCGCCGCCGGCAACCACCAGGCGCAGAGGCTTGGCGGGGCAGCTCACGGGGGTGTATGGGCCTT
>JAABRJ010000081.1 GCA_011390985.1 Desulfobacteraceae bacterium | reverse complement strand
TTTTTCCTTTCTTGCCCGGGGCGCGCCCCCGACGGCGCGGTTTGCGCGCCGGGGGCTGGTGGCGCTGATGTTGATCAGAATGCCCACCGCCAACAGGTTGAGCAGCAGCGAGGTGCCGCCGTAGCTCAGAAAGGGCAGGGTCAGCCCCTTGGTCGGCAGCAACCCCAGGCTGACGGCCATGTTGATGCTCACCTGGAGGGTCAGCGCGGTGGTCAGCCCCATCGCCAAAAGGGCGCCGAAGGGGTCCGCTGCGTTGCGGGCGATGAGGGTGCCGCGCCACAGGATCAGGGCGAACAGCCCGATGATGAGCAGCACCCCCCACAGTCCCAGTTCCTCGCCGATCACCGAAAAGATGAAGTCGGTGTGGGGCTCCGGCAGATAAAAGAGCTTCTGATAGCTTTTGCCGATCCCCGATCCCCACAGCCCCCCGCTGCCGAAGGCCATCAGCGAATGGGTGATCTGGTAGCCCTCATGCTGGGGGTACTGCCAGGGGTCCAGAAAGCTGGTGAATCGCCTGAGGCGGTAGTCGGTGTTGATCATCATGTAGTAGGCCGTCGGCCCCAGCGCCAACAGGCCGGTGGCCAGGTGCCGCAGGGGTACCCCGCCGATGAACATCACGATCCAGGTGATGGCCCCCAGGATCACCGAAGAGCCGAAATCCGGCTGGAGCATCAGCATGACTGCCATGACCCCGAACACGACCACGTGCGGCAGAAACCCGACCGTGAATTTGTTCAGGTTTTCCCCCTTTTTGCTCAGGGAATAGGCCAGGTAGATCACCAGCGCGAGGCGCGCGAGCTCCGATGGCTGGAAGCTCAGGCCCGCGATGTTCAGCCAGCGCAGCGCCCCCCCGGCGGCCGTTCCCAAAGGGCTGAAGCGCACCGCGACCAGCATGACGATCGCCGCCGCCAGCAGCGGGTAGGCCAGCGGGCGGTAGAGCCGGTAGGGGATGTGGCTGGTGATGACCAGCCCCACGACCCCCAGGACCGCGAAGATCGCCTGCTTCTTGACGAAGAAATAATCGCTGCCGTACTTGCCCATCGCCAGCGTCGAGCTGGCGCTGTAGACCATGGCGATTCCGATGCCCACCAGGAAAAGAACCGGAAACAGGAGCTGCACGTCGTAGGATGGGCTCACCCGCGGGAGTTGCCGGTCGGATGGGGGCTGGCGGGTCATCGGGCCCCCCTCAGACGGTCCACCGCCCGGCGGAAACAATCGCCCCGGTGGGCGTAGCTGTCGAACATGTCGAAGCTTGCGCATGCCGGCGACAGCAGGACCACGTCGCCGGGTCGGGCGGCGGCGTGCGCCAGGGCCACCGCCTGGTCCATGGAAGCCGCCGCAAGAAAGCCGCCCGGGCATTCCGCTGCCAGGGCCGCCTGGATGCGGTCGCGGGCTTCGCCGATCAGGATCAGCCGGCGCACACCCCGGCGCACCGGCGCCTTGAGGGCCTCGTAACTGCCCAACTTGTCGCGGCCGCCCATGATCAGCACCACCGGTTCGCCGAAGCCCTCAAGCGCCCGCACCACGGCATCGACGTTGGTGGCCTTGGAGTCGTCCACATACCGCACACCCTCCACGACGGCCACGGTTTCCACGCGGTGGGGCAATCCGCGAAAGCGCGCCAGCGCGGTTTGAATTCCCGACGGCGTGCCTCCCGCCGCCAGGGCCGCCAGGGCGGCGGCCGCGGCGTTTTCGCGGTTGTGGGGGCCCTGCAGCTGCATCTGCTGGAGATCGATGCGCTCGGCCGGCTGCCGCCCGTCCTCGATCACAAGGCCCTCGGCCGTCAGGGTGGCCCCCCATTCCCCCGGCCGGCGGCCGGTGAAATACAGCCTGCGGGCGGCGCAGGCGCCGGTCAGGGAGCGGATGGCTTCGGCTTCGCCGTTTAAAATCGCCGTGTCGTCGGCCTGCTGGTTTTCAAAGAGCCTGGCCTTGGAAGCCGCATAGGCGGCCGGGCCCGGGTAGCGGTCAAGGTGATCGTCACTGATGTTGAGCCAGACCGCCACGCGCGGTCTGAAGGTCGCGATGGTGTCCAACTGGAAGCTGCTGACCTCCACCACCACGCGGTCCACGCTCTGGCCGCGGTCGATGTGCCCGATCAGGGGGCTGCCGATATTGCCGCCTACGAAAACGCTCAGCCCCGAGCAGGTCAGCATCTCCCCGAGGAGCGCGGTGGTCGTGGTCTTGCCGTTGGTCCCGGTGACCGCCAGCAGGGGCGTGCGCAGAAAACGGGCGGCGAGTTCCATTTCGCCGATGACCGCCACCCCCCGCCGGCGGGCCTCAACCAGGGCCTCCAGGGTGTGGGCGACCCCCGGACTGATGACGATCAGATCGGCAGCCGCAAAGGTTGACGGGCTGTGGCCGCCGAGTTCCAACCGGACGCCCAGGCGCTCTAAAGCAGCAGCGTGTTCCCCGATCTGCTCGGCGGGGGCGCTGTCCGTCACGGTCACCCGGGCGCCGCGGCGCACCAGGAAACGGGCGGCCGCTTCCCCGGATTTCCCCAGGCCCACGACCAGCACCGCTTTCTGCGACACTTCGATTGCCATCTATCTGTCAGCTCCGCTCCGCCGGTCGACGGAGGTTTGGGTCAGCGCAGTTTCAGGGTGCTCATGGACACCAGCGCCAGGATGATCGCGATGATCCAGAAACGCACGATTACCTTGGGCTCCGCCCACCCCTTGAGTTCGAAATGGTGATGCAGGGGAGCCATTTTGAAGATCCGCCGCCCCTTGGTCATCTTGAAAAAGCCCACCTGGAAGATCACCGAGAGGGCCTCGATCACAAAGAGACCGCCCACCAGGACCAGCAGGATCTCCTGCTTGGTGATCACCGCCACCACCCCCAAGGCGCCCCCCAGTGACAGGGACCCCACGTCTCCCATGAAGACCTGAGCCGGGTAGGCATTGAACCACAGAAACCCCAGGCCGGCCCCGGCCAGCGCACCGCAAAAGACCGTGATCTCCCCGCAGCCCGCAACCGGATTGATCTGCAGGTAGGCTGCGATCTGGGCGTGCCCGGCGACATAGGCAAAAATCATATAGGTGACTGCGGCGATGATCACCGGCCCGATGGCCAGCCCGTCCAGTCCGTCGGTGAGGTTGACGGCGTTGCTGGTCCCGACGATCACCAGGGCGGCGAAAAAAATATAGCCCCAACCGATGTCCGGCGAGAGGTTCTTGAAGAACGGGATGGTCAGCGCCGTGCTGAAACTGGGCAGCAGGTACAAGAGGATCCCGGCGACCAGCGCCAGGACCGTCTGGAGCAGAAACTTGTCCCGGGCACTGAGGCCTTTGCTCTGCTTTTTGACCTGCATCAGATAGTCGTCGATGGTGCCGATGCCGGCATACCCGACCGTCACCATCAGGGCGATCCAGACATAGGGGGTCGTCAGGTTGGCCCACAGCAGGGTCGAGGCCACGATCGCAAAGAGCATCAGCACCCCTCCCATGGTGGGCGTGCCTGCCTTCCGGCGATGGCTGGCGGGCCCCTCCTCGCGGATGTACTGGCCGACCTGCATGACCGTCAGCCTGCGGATCACCCACGGCCCCAGGATGAAACAGATGAACAGCGCCGTCAGGCCGGCATAGATCGTCCGGAACGTGATGTAGCGGAAGACGTTGAAAACCGTCAGGCTTGTGTGCAAGGGGAAGAGAAGATGATACAGCATAACCAACCTTTGCTATTTCTGCAGCCATTGCCGGCGGAATCAGGTCCAGGACCATCGCTGTCTGCACTGCCTGGTGTGGCAGCCGCCTGTCAGAGGCCCGTCCACGCGGCCAACCCCTGAACGATGGTTTCCATGCCCATGCCGCGGGAGCCTTTCACCAAGACCCAGTCCCCCGGGCGAAGTCTTTTTTTCAAGGCCGCCAGGATCTCCTCGCGGCTGCCCGCGAAGATCCTCTCGTCCTGCAGGCCGCCCGCGCGTGCGCCCCGGGTGACCGCCGCGCCGAACCGGCCGGCGACCAAAAGTGCCGATACCCCGCTGCGGGCCGCCAGTTCCCCGGCGGCGGCATGCAGGGCTGCGCTCTGGTCCCCGAGTTCCAACATGTCGCCCATCACCAGAAGACGCCGGCTGCTGCGGCCCAGATCGGCCAGGGTCTGGATGGCGGCGGCCATAGAACCTGGGTTGGCGTTGTAGGTGTCGTCGATCAGGTGGATCCCGCCCGCGAGTTCCCGGTGGGCCATGCGGCCCGCGATCGGTCTGAAGGCCTCCAGACCCGCCTTGATTTCCGCGATGCCGATGCCCAGGGTCCAGCCCACCGCGGCGGCGGCCAGGGCATTGGCCACCATAAACGTCCCCGGCACCCCGAGGGCCACGCTCGCCCGCTCTCCGGGCAGGATCAGATCGAAAGTGGTCCCCAGCGCGGCCGGCTGAAGGTGTCGGGCCTGGACCTCCGCTGCCGCCGCGGTTGCGAAGCGCACCACCCGCCGGCGGGTTTCGGCGGCCAACTCCATCACCTTGGGATCGTCGGCATTGAGGATCGCGATGCCGTCGGCGGCCAGCTCCACCAGCAGTTCCCCCTTGGCGCGTTTGACCGCCTCGAGCGAGCCCAATCCCGCCAAATGGGCCGCGGCCACGTTGGTGATGACGCCGATCCGGGGGGTGCAGAGGGCGGCCAGACGCCGGATTTCACCGGGGTGGTTCATGCCCATTTCCAGCACCGCCCATTGGTGGGCATCCGTCAGGCGCAGGAGGGTCAGCGGCAGTCCGATTTCGTTGTTGAAGTTTCCGATCGTGGCCAGGGTTTGAAACCGCCGGGAGACCACTTCGGCCGTCATGGCGCGGGTGGTGGTCTTGCCGTTGGAGCCGGTGATGGCCACCACCGGCACATTCAGGCGGCGGCGGTGGAACGCCCCGAGATCCCCCAGCGCCCGGGTGGTGTCGGCCACCGCGATGCAGACCACGCCGCCGGCCGCCCACTGCGGCCAGGGCAAGGCCCGCGCAGCGTCGGCCGAGAGCAGCAGGCCGCGCCCGCCGCCGGCGACCACGGCTTCGGCAAAGCGGTGGCCGTCATGGGTGCTGCCCTTGATGGCGATGAAAAGATCCGACGGCTGCAGGCCGCGCGAGTCGATCCCGATGGCCCCGAAGCGCTTTTCCGCGGGGCCGCCCAGAAGCGCACCCCCGGTGGCGGCCAGGATGTCGCGTACGGTCCAGGGCGGGGCCTGGGGGGGGGTCATTTTCGGTCCTCATGGAACGCCGCCGTCCTGCCGCCGCCTTCGGTCGCCCCGTTTTCAAGCGCCCTGCGGGCTTCCACGCGGTCGTCGAAATCGATGCTACGCTCGCCCAGGAGCTGATAGGTTTCGTGGCCTTTGCCGGCAATCAGGATCGTGTCGCCGGGGCGTGCAGCCAATACCGCCAGACGGATGGCGCGCCGACGGTCGGGCTCCACCGTGTAGCCGCGGCGGGTGAAGCCGCCCGCCAGCTCCGCCGGGCTGTAGGCGTGCGCGGTTGCCCGCCGAATGCCGCCCAGCACCTGATCGATG
>JAABRJ010000080.1 GCA_011390985.1 Desulfobacteraceae bacterium | reverse complement strand
GGCCCCTGTCGGGCGCAAAACAGCGACCCGGGGAAAACCAGACCGGTCGGCGAAGTCCTCGCGGACCGGTCTGGCCGGGGTACCCAAGGCCGAATTACTGCACGCTGTCGATCCAGTCGGTGCTTTTGATCCACTTGTTGTAGATCACGTCATAGCGGCCGTCGTTTTTCATCTGACGCAGGAAATTGTCGAGCCAGTTCAGGAAATCGGGATCCCCCTTGCGGATGGCCCAGGCCAGCGGTTCGTAGGTAAACGGCTGGTCGATAAAGATCAGTTTGCCGGCGCCCTGCTGGGCCATAAAAACCACACAGTAGGGCAGGTCGTAGACAAATGCGTCGGCCTTGCCGTTGACCACTTCCAGCGCCGCTTCGGTCTCGGTCTCAAAGGATTTGTAAGTGCACTTGGGAATGTGGCGTTTGACGGCCTGCTCGCCGGTCGTGCCCAGCTTGGAGGTCACGATAAACTTGGGGTCGTTGAGGCCTTTGTAGTCCGTGATGGCCCCCTCGTGTTTTGTGTTGAGCAGGACGGTCTGCCCGACGATGATATAGGGATCGGCAAAATTGATCTTGAGATTGCGCTCCTGGGTAACGGTCATGCCGCTCATGATGATGTCGAATTTCTCAGTGATCAGGGACGGGATGATGCCGTCCCAGGCGGTGTTGACCGGAACAAACTTGACCCCCATGGCCTTGGCCATTTCCTTGGCCATGTCGATGTCGAAACCGACGAAATTGCCGTTCTTGTCGGTCATTTCGAAGGGCATGTAGCCGGCCTCGAATCCGACCCGCAGTTCGCCGTTTTTCAAAATGGCTTCCAGGGTGGATTTCCGGGCCAGTTCAATATCACTGCCCATTGCGGGTGCGCCCAACCCCAGGCAGAACACGGCAAATACCAACAAACCCGATACAAAACCCTTTTTCATTCGCTTTCCTCCTTGTTTGTTGCGGTTAAGTGACTCTTCAGTCAGCAATCAAGGCGTTCCGCAGGGGATCCCGCGATCAGTAGGATTTTCCCTCCGTCAGGATTTCCCGGATGACCATTGCAATATTGCACTGGGGGCATCTGGGGATGTCTTCGGCCTGGATGTAGACAATTTCGGTATGTTTGCATTTGGGGCAAACGACTTCAACGGCGTCGCGTTTGCTGCGTTTTTGGCCCATTTTGGACTCCTCAATTAAAATATGGAATTTATAACACATCTTGTTAAAATGGCAAGTCGTTTTTAGGGGCCGGTCCCTGCCCGGAGGCTGCCGGCCAGCCGTGCGGTTGGGGCTGAAAAGAGAAAAACGACACCCCCGGGGACGGCCGCAGATTGCCCGCAAGTCTTGCCGCAGGTCTGCCAAGCCTTTAATTATCCTTGACAAAACGATTCGTTGGTCGTTATTAACGCCCTATGATGCCGCCCCCTGCAGACAAACAAATGGCCGTGATCGCCGATGCGGTGCTAGAAGTCCTGCGGGAAGTTGCTGAAAGCGGCAGAGGGCTGAGCCGCGATCTCCTTGCCGCCCGCCTGTTGGATCGCAGGGAGTTTGCTTGTCTGCGGCCTTCCGAGGCGCCGCCGGCCGGCGCCGCTGCAGACCTATCCGCCCGTGAAACCGCCCGGCTGGAGGCACTCCAGCGTCAGCTGGAAACCATTCGGCAGCATAAGGAAAAACTGCTGGTTCGGGTTCAGGAGCTGGAACACCGGGAAGCCGCCAGCAGCCAATTTTTCCGCCGCACAGTGGGGATTTTGGCCCAGCAGCTGGGCCAACTGGAAAGCCCGCCGCTGCATGGCGCCCTGGACCGTCTGAAGCAGCTTGCCCTTGCCAACGCCCCGATCCTCGAGCTGGAAACGGCCTTTTCGGACTTCAAAGCCGCCCTGATCCGCAGCCAGCCCGATGCGCCGGTTTCCCCTGCGCCCCGCAGGGATGCCGCCGGCCAGTTGCTGGGCCGTTTTCTCAAAAGTGAAAAGCCCGAAGACGTGCGCCCCGCTCTCGAAACGGCATTTTTGAACCAGTTCAAAGAGATCGCGCAGTCGATCATCGCCGAGCTCAAACTGCACCTGGACCGCGACTACCTGCAGCGGGTGCAGGCCGTGGAAGCGCGTCTGCGGCAGGCTGAGAGTCTTGAGGAGGCCCTCGGCACGCGGCAGGCCCTGATCGCGCTGGTCAAGGATTATGCCGGGCACCTGAGCCGCGAGCGCGAGCAGGCCGCCGCGTTCATTCAGGAAATCGGCAAACGTCTGGGCGACATGGAATCCCTGGTTTTCAATTCCCTCAGCCAGGCGCGGGAAGCGCAGCGCGCCCATGACGGATTTCGCACGGGTCTGGAAACGCAGTTTGAAGCGCTCGAGGGGCATGTAAATTTCAGCAGCACCCTCGACGAGTTGAAGCAGACCGTGCTCTCCAAGCTGAAAACCATCAGCGGGGCCCTGGCCGAGCAGCGTCGTCAGGATCAGCGGCAATTGGCGTTGGTGGACGGCCAGATGGTCGGCTTGGAAAAGGAATTTGACCATCTGCGGGGGGAGATCGTCACCGCCCGCCAGCGCGCCGAAAGCCTCGAGGCCGAGCTGCTGATCGATCCATTGACCGGGGTATACAACCGCCGGGCCTACGAGAAACGCATCGGCGAGGAGTTCCAGCGCTTTTTGCGCTACGGTCAGGCGTTTGCGATCGTGCTTTTCGACGTGGATTACTTCAAGCAGATCAATGACCGTTTCGGGCACGCGATCGGCGACCGCTGCCTGAAGGAGATCTGCCTGCGTCTCGGCCCCATGCTGCGGGAGTGCGATTTTTTCTGCCGCTTCGGCGGCGAGGAGTTCATCCTGCTGCTGCCGGCCACCAGCCCCAAGGCTGCAACGGCGGTAGCCGAAAAACTGCGGCGGGAGATCGCAGCGACCCAGTTTGTCTGCAAGGACCAGACCTTTACGGTGACCATCAGCTTTGGGGTGACGGCCATAACGGCCGAGGACAGAGATCCCCTGAGCCTGTTCAACCGCGTGGACCAGGCGATGTACACGGCCAAAACGCAGGGCCGCAACCGGGTGGCCGTTCTCTGAAGCGCCCGCCAGGGCGCTGCGATGCGTTCTGCGCCTGCCTGATGGTGACGTCAACACTCCGGTTTCGCGTCCGACATTTTCACCCAACAGATTTTTCAAGAGAGGCGCCATGCCGCAAAGCCCACCACCTGGTTTGGAGACCCTCCTGCAACACCCCGACGTGCTCGAAGCGACCGCCAACATCAACCCGGAGCTTCGCGAGCGTATGCAATACGCGCCGCCGCGCTGCGAGGTGTTCGCCTTTGCGTGCACCACCCTCCGGCCGGCCGAGGAATACTATTTTGAAGTAGATGCCGAGGCGCGCCGCAGGCTGCCGCGGATTATCGACAACAAGGTCCAGGTGCTGGCGGCTGCGCCCTCACCGGATCCGTCCTTTGAGGCCTGCTACCACAAGAAGCGCAATGTCGGCATCGTTTTCTCCGGCGGTCCGGCGCCGGGCGGCCACAATGTCATTGCCGGACTGTTCGATGCGGTGCGCGAGGCCAATCCCGAAAGCCGGGTTTTCGGCTTCCTGATGGGGCCCGACGGCATCGTCGAAAACGAGGCCGTCGAACTGAGCGCCGAATTGGTGGACGCCTACCGCAACCTGGGCGGGTTCAGCATGATCCGGACCGGCCGGACCAAGATCGATTCCCAGGAAAAAGTGGCCCTGTCACGCGAAACCTGCCGCCAGTTGAGGCTGGATGCCCTGGTGGTCGTCGGGGGCGATGATTCCAACACCAATGCCGCCTTCCTGGCCGAGGCGATGCACGCCGACGGGATCCAGGTCATCGGGGTGCCCAAGACCATCGACGGCGACATCCAGGTTCGGGATGCCGGCGGTCGCAGCCTGTGCGCCATGTCCTTCGGGTTCCACTCGGCCGCGAGGTCGTTTGCCAATGCGGTCAGCAACCTCTGCACGGACAGCAGTTCGGACGTCAAATACTGGCACATCTGCAAGGTCATGGGGCGGGTGGCCAGCCATCTGGCCCTCGAGGTCGCCCTGCAGACCCACGCCAACATCACCCTGATCGGCGAGGACCTGGCCGACTACGTCGACCGCTCCCGACTTGAAAAGGTCCGGGGCAGTGGGGAAACCGATTACACCGCCTACGGGATGACCCTGCGGCACCTCTCTCGGGTGATCTGCGACGGCATCGTGCGGCGCGCGGCGGCCGGCAAAAATTACGGCGTGGCCGTAATCCCCGAAGGTGTTCTGGAGTTTATCAACGAAATTCAGGTGTTCATCATCAAACTGAACACCATCATCGGCGACTACAACACCACCCACGACACTGATTTTCACCTGGATTTCCCCGTCCTGGAGGACAAGCTTGAGTACCTTCGCCGCCTTGCCCGGCGGGCCCGCGAAAACGAAGCCTTCAGCGTCTGGAACACCCGCGACGACGACCTCTTCAATGACATTCCGGCCTTTTTCCAGGAAGGCCTCTTGATGGAGCGCGACAGCCACGGCAACTTCCAATTTTCACAGGTGGATACGGAAAAGGTGGTGTTGGGGCTGGTCAAGGATTATCTCAAAATCTTGAAGGAAAAGGGCGTCTACAAACTGGGGCTGGAACGCTCGTGGTATCGCAAGACCCTGCAGCGCGCGGGATTGGACCCCGACGGCTACGGTCCGGTGCTCTTTCGCAACTTCGACGATGACGGGCTGCTGCTGGTGCGGGAAGCCATCATCTCCCAGAAGACCCTGCGCCAGGAGCTGACCCGGGCCGGGCTGCTGGCCGAGGATGCGCCCCTTCCGGCGGCCCTCCTAAAGGTTTATGAGAAGTCCGACCCGAAGTTCAAGACCCAGGTGCACTTTTACGGGTACGATGGCCGCGGCAACGACCCCACGCGCTTCGACTGCATCTACACCTACAACTTGGGCCTGACGGTCTTCAGCCTGATCGCCAACGGCGCCACCGGTCAGATGGCGGCCATTCGCAATCTCGAGCTGGATTTCAACCGCTGGGAACCGATCGGGATCCCCATCGCGCCGCTCATGCACCTCGAGGAGCGCAAGGGGCGGCTGACCCTGGTGTTGGAAAAAAGCGTCGTCGATCTGCAGAATCCGGCATTTCTGGTGGTCAAGGCCTGTCGCGAAAAGTGGCTCGCCGCCACCCCCGGACCGGACAATTACCGGCGTCCCGGCCCTATCCGGTTTGCCGGTAAAAGCGAGGAAAACCGCCCGATCACGCTGGTGTTAAACGCCATCGATCCCCGGCCGGACTGATTCCGGGGCATGTCAGGGCGGGGCTCCAGGGGGCCAAGCGCCCATCGTCTCAAGCGCCCCGCCGCGATCGGATGGCCTTCAGGGGGTTTTCAGGGCTGACGGGGTGTAGCTGCACAGCGGCTCTTCGGCCAGATAGCTGCCGGTCGCCTCATAGGCCCGGGCGCGGCATCCCCCGCACACCCGCTTGTACTCGCAGCAGCCGCATTTGCCCTCCAGGTTGTCATAGTTGCGCAGCTTCAGGAAGACCTCGGACTTGCGCCAGATGTCCGCGAACGATTGCCGGGTGACATCGCCGCAGTCCAGCTCCAAAAAACCGCACGGTTGGACGATGCCGGTGTGTGAAATAAAGCAGAAGCCGGTACCCCCAAGGCAGCCGCGGGTGACGGCGTCCAGACCGTGGGTTTCGAACGTGACCTGCTCGCCGTCGGCCTTGGCCCGCTGACGGAGGATCCGGTAATAATGGGGTGCGCAGGTGGCCTTGAGCTGCAGCGGCGTTTTACCCCGCTGGTCGTAAAACCAGTTCAGGGTGCGCTCGTATTCTTCGGCGTCGATGGCCCGGTCCGCGATGTACTTGCCGCGCCCGGTGGGGACCAGCAGGAAGATGTGGTGCGCCACGGCGCCCAGACTGACGGCCAGGTCCTGAATCCGGCTGATCTCGCCCAGGTTGTCCTTGGTAATCGTGGTGTTGATCTGAAACGCGATGCCGGCCGCCTTGGCCCGCTCGATGCCCCTCAAGGCGGCCTCATAGGCGCCCGCCACGCCCCTGAAGCGGTCATGGCGCTCGCGGGTGGCGCCGTCGATGCTGATGCTGATGCGCTGGATGCCGGCCGCCGCCAACTGGCGGGCGGATTCGGCCGTGATCAGGGTGCCGTTGGGCGCCATCACCATGCGCAGCCCTTTGTCGCTGCCGTAGCGCGCGAGTTCGAATATGTCCTTGCGCAGCAGCGGTTCCC
>JAABRJ010000079.1 GCA_011390985.1 Desulfobacteraceae bacterium | reverse complement strand
CGGTTCCCCACCTGTCAGAATCACGATGGGGCTGCCCAGTTCGGCGATCTGGTCTATCAGCCGCAGGCACTGGCCGGTTTCCAGCTCCCCGCTGTAGGGCCCGCAGGTGGCGGCCGCCCGGCAGTGTTTGCAGGACAGGTTGCAGTTGCGGGTGACCTCCCAGGCCACGAGCCGCAGGGCGGCTTCTTGGGATGGGCCGTGGGGGGGGCCCGCCGGGTGGGGGCGATGAGGGGCTCGGTCTGTCATAGGGCACGCTACACTTTCAGGGTTGCGGCCGCCGCCGGCGACCGTTGCTCTCAGCAGGGGTTTCAGCCCCGCGGGCC
>JAABRJ010000078.1 GCA_011390985.1 Desulfobacteraceae bacterium | reverse complement strand
CGGCCGCTACGGGTTTACCGTTCGGGTGTCCCCCCGGGCGGACGACTGGGTGAAGTTCACCCCGGGCCTGATCACCTGGGCCTGACCCCGAGGCCGCGTTCCTGAAAAGGGCAAGGACCGCTGAAAGGAGCTCGCCGCATGGCCCCTGCGACACGCAATCCGCGCATTCTGATCGTCACCCCCGAGGTGACCTATCTGCCCGACGGCATGGGCAACATGGCCAACTACCTGGCCGCCAAGGCCGGCGGGCTGGCGGACGTCTCGGCCGCCCTGGTCAGCGCCCTCTACCAGCAGGGCGCCGACGTG
>JAABRJ010000077.1 GCA_011390985.1 Desulfobacteraceae bacterium | reverse complement strand
AGCTGCCCGAGATCCTGAAAAAGGATTTCAAGATGATCCGCCAGGTCATGCCCAATGACCGCGTGCACCTGGCCGAAGACCGGGCGTTTTTCTACATGCAGCACGTCTACTCCAACTACAGCTGGGAAAACATGAAAATCGCGCTGGCCTTCCAGCGCGAAGTGATCAACAACATCGTCCCCCGGGTGCGCCCGGACCTGATTCACTGCAACGACTGGATGACCGGCCTGATCCCGTCCATGTCGCGGCAGATGGGCACGCCGTGTCTGTTTACGATCCACAACATCCACACCATGAAGACCTTCCTGGCCCAGATTGAAGACCGCGGCATCGACGCGGCCTATTTCTGGCACCACCTTTTCTACGAGAACATGGCCTACGACTACGAAGAGACCCGCGAGCAAAACCCCGTCGACCTGCTGGTCAGCGGCGTCTTCGCGGCCCATTTCGTCAACACCGTCAGCCCGACCTTTCTCAGAGAAATCGTCGAGGGCCGCCACGCCTTCGTATCGCAGCCGCTGCGGCACGAGCTGAGCAACAAGTATCATGCGGGCTGCGCGGCGGGGATCCTCAACGCCCCCGACCCCTCATTCAACCCCGCCGAGGACCCGGCCCTGCACCAACGCTACAGCCCCGCCGACCACGTCACCGGCAAGGCCGCCAACAAGCACTATCTGCAGAACCGGCTGGGTCTGATCCCCGATACCCGCGCGCCGCTTTTTTTCTGGCCCTCGCGCCTGGACACGATCCAGAAAGGCTGCGAGCTGCTGGCCGCCGCGCTCTACACCATCGTTTCCGAGTTCTGGCAGCAGCACTTGCAGATCGTTTTCGTGGCGAGCGGCGAATACAAAACCGTCTTCAAAAACATCGTCGGCTTCCATGATTTCGCCCGGCGGGTCGCCATCTGTGATTTTGACGAAGACCTGGCCCGCCTGGCATACGGCGCCGCGGATTTTATCTTCATGCCGTCGCGTTTCGAACCCTGCGGACTTCCCCAGATGATCGGCCCGATTTACGGTGCCCTGCCGGTGGCCCATGACACCGGCGGCATCCACGACACCGTCGCGCACCTGGACATCGCCGCCAACAGCGGCAACGGTTTTTTGTTTGAGGTTTACGACCCCAACGGCCTCCAATGGGCCACGGCCGAGGCCATGCGCTTCTTCAAACAGCCCGCGGCCATCCGTGCGGCCCAGATTGAGCGCATCATGGTCCAGAGCGCCGCGGCCTTCAATCATGCCGTGACCGCCCAGAACTACATCGATCTCTACGAAAAAATGCTCCAGCGGCCCCTGATCCGCTCCTGATCCGCAGCCCTGCCCACCCGTACGCCACCGGCCAGGGCCTTCCCACGGCCCGGGCCGACTTCCAGCCCCTTTGAGGCAGTGCTGATTTTCGCGGCCGCTCCCCTACCCCAGGTTCTGCGCGGCAAAGTCCCAGTTGACCAGATGATCCAGAAAGGACTGGATGTAATCACCCCGGCGGTTCTGGTAATCGAGGTAATACGCGTGCTCCCAGACGTCGATGGTCAGCAGGGGCGTCAGCCCGAGGGTGATGGGCGTATCGGCATTGGCGGTCTTGAGGATCTTCAGGCCGGCTGCATCGCGGGCCAGCCACGCCCAGCCGCTGCCGAACTGCGAGGCCGCCGCGTCCTTAAATTCCGCGGCAAACCCCTGGTAGCTGCCGAAAGCGGCCTTGATTTCGCGGCCCAGAGACCCGCCGGGCTCTCCCCCGCCGCCAGGCTTGATGCTGTGCCAGTAAAAATTGTGGTTGAACACCTGCGCGGCATTGTTGAAAATACTGGTCTGCTCGGGTTTTCCAGCGGTTTTTTGAACGAGGGTGATGAGATCCATTTCCGCCCAGCCGGTCCCGGCCACGAACCCGTTGGTCTTATCGACATAACCGCGGTGGTGCTTGCCGTAGTGAAAGCCGATGGTCCGGGCTGAAATGTAGGGTTCAAGGGCGTTCTCCGGATACGGCAGAGGGGGCAGCTCGATTGCCGCTTCCGCAGCCGCCGCCTTTCCGCGCCCGCCCAGACCGGCCAGGTGCAACATGGCAAGGGCTCCCATCCCGGCTGAAATCTTCAAAAAGGTTCGCCGTGCCAGCATACTGGACCTCCTTTGCTATGGGTTTCGCCGTGGGTGGACTTTTCCGGCGCCGAGGGGTCGAGGTAGCGGAATCGCGAAGGGATCGACTGATCCATATTTGCCAAAAAGGGCGGGGGGGTGTCAACCTCAAAATGGGACCGGCCACTGGCGGTCAAATGGCCGCAGGTTCGAAAAGCGCCCCGCCGGGCCTAAAGCGCTTCAAAGCCGCGGCCCTCAGACATCGTTCGGCGGGGGCGGTCAAAAAGGCTGGAACTCGGGGCCGCCGGCATCATCCACCGGCGGCCAGATCTCGAAGCGCGCGGCGATGCCGTAAGCCCGCGCCTGCCGGCAGGTTTGGGCCTCGGCGGGATCCAATTCGGCAATCTGCTGGGGGGTGGGTTCGAAAACGCAGGGGCGATCGATTGCTTTCCAACCAAAGCCGGTGATGAAGTGACTTGCCCGGGTCTCCGCGCTTTCAGCCGTCTTGTCCAGGACCCAGACCGTGGCGATGGCACCGGAGAGACCCCGGGTAAGCGGGCTGGTCTGGTCAGGTTCGGCGGCAATCTGAAAAACAAAGGTCTTCACGCGACCCCCTTTCTTTCAGAATGGCACGGCTTCCCCGGATCATCCCCGCCAGTTGCGCTCCAGCCATCGCCACCTGAAGGGTGAAAACCCCTACCCTATCGGCCGGCGGGTGCCCGAACTGAAACCGCGCTGGACCGCGCCGTGATCCTCCGACCGGCGCGATCCAGGATCTGGCGGCTTCAATCACCCGGCTTTACAGGG
>JAABRJ010000076.1 GCA_011390985.1 Desulfobacteraceae bacterium | reverse complement strand
TATCCGACAGCGTCATTTTCGCACGGCCGCCAGGGGGGCCGATTTCTTAGAGGAACAGCCTCGTTTTCAGACAGTTAAATCCCTTTCCGGAGATCCAAAAATTTGGCACAGGCGTTGCTCAAGAGGTCATCAGCTGCACCATCCAAACGACAAGAGGTCCGGTTGAATAAGGGCATCACGATTTTAATCGCAGACCGCAACCGCCACGTCCGGGAATTTCTGAAACGGGAACTGGCGGCGGTCGGCTATCGTGTGCGCCTCGCGAAAAACGGCCGGGAGGTGTTGAACTGGGTCAATCAGCCCCCGCCCCCGGACCTCCTGATCCTGGATCTCAACCTGCCCGACGAGCCCGAAGTCGGCATTCTCGATAAACTGCGCCAGGCCATGCCGTCGCTGCCCGTTGTGGTTCACAGCTTCACCTGGGAGTATGAAAACACGCCGGCCGTGGCGGCGGCGGCCTTCGTGGAAAAAGGCGGCCGCAGCATCGAAGAGCTCAAGCGGGTGGTGCGGGAGGTTCTCAAAGAACACGGCCCGACACGGCCGGACGAAAGCGAGGAGACATGAAGGCAAAAGACCACCCCTACGCGGCGATGAAGCGACTCCTGCTGGCCAGCATGATCCTGCTGCCGGTCATCCCGTTTATCTCCGCCCTTTGGATCGGCCACTATTATTTCACCCTTTCGCTGGAAAATTCCACCATCGCCAGCATTACACGCATCGTCGAAGACCACCGCCACATGATCGATTCCTTTCTGGAGGAGCGCCGCAACGATCTCGAATTTGTCCTCAACACCCACACTCTCGAGAGCCTCGGCCAGGCCGAAACCCTCAAGAGAACCCTGGCCCTGCTCCAGCAGAGTTCCGGGGCCTTCGTTGATCTGGGGGTTTTGGACGAGAGCGGCATGCATGTCGCCTACCAGGGGCCCTATGAACTCAAATGGAAAAGCTACCGAGATGAGCCCTGGTTCAAGGCGGTGATGGAAAAAGGGGTCTATATCAGCGACGTTTTTCTGGGCTACCGCCAGGTGCCCCACTTTGTGATTGCCCTGGCCAACCAGGAAGGCCCTTCGAAGTGGGTCATCCGGGCAACCATCGACACCCAGATGTTCAACGAAATGGCGGGCCGGGTGCGGATCGGCAAAACCGGTGAGGCCTTTCTGCTCAGCGCCGATGGCACCTTTCAGACGGAACGCCGCTCGGGCGGCAGCCTCATGCAAACGGATCCCGATTTCAGCTGGTATCCGGTGGAAGATCAGGGGGTTAAAATTTTCATCGAAACCGGCAGCGGGGGGGACCAATATCTGTATGCCACCACCCGCTTGACCAACAAAAACTGGCTGCTGGTGGTGCGCCAGGAAAAGGCCGACGCCTTCAAGGCGTTGAGCACCGCCGCCAATATGATCATTCTGATCTCACTGCTCGGCGGGGCGATCATCGTGGGGGTGGCCTTTTACCTGACCGATCGCATCGTGGCCCGCATCCAGCAAACCGACCGCGAAAAAAATCAGTTGAACGAACAACTGATCCGCGCGCATCGCCTGTCCGAGCTGGGAGAAATGGCGGCCGGATTCGCCCATGAGATCAACAACCCCCTGCAGGTCATGAAAAGTGAGCAGGCCCTGATCGAAACCATCATGGCGGACCTCAAGGCCTCCGGCCAGCTCCAGGAATCCGAAGATCTGAAGGATGTCGAGGATTCCATCCGCCAGATTTCACTCCAGATCGACCGCTGCTCGAAGATCACCCATGCCATTCTGAGATTCGGCCGCAAAAGCGAGGATGCGGTCCAGGATTTCGACATTCAGAAGTTCATCCCTGAAATCATCGAGATGGTGGCCAAGAAGGCCAGTGTCGAAGGCATCGCCATCCATCAATACATCCAGAACGGGCCACTCTATATCCACGGAGACCCCTCCCAGCTCCAGCAGGTGCTGCTCAACCTCTTCAACAACGCCATGGACGCCATCATCCAACGCCACGGGACAATCGGCGGCGAACTGACCGTCATCTCGGAAACCGGTGACAACGGCCGCGTTCGCCTGCTGGTCAAAGACAACGGCTGCGGGATCAGCGCGGACAACCTGGACAAAGTCTTCTCACCCTTTTTCACCACCAAACCGGTGGGCAAGGGTACCGGGCTGGGGCTTTCGGTCTGCTACGGCATCGTTCAGAACTTGGGCGGCACCATGACGGTTGAGAGCAAGCCCGGCGAAGGGACCACCTTTTTGATCGAACTGCCCGCAATCCCGGCATAAACGGCCGCATGCAGCTGGCCTTTCGACCCGTGGCACGGCGGACCGCGGCCATGGCAAGGTGCATCGACGATTACCGGCGCCGCCGCCCTACACCAACCGGGAGAAATGAAAATGGAAAAACCGAAGATTCTGCTGGTGGATGACGAGGAGCGGTTTCTGACCACCACCCAGAAAGTGTTGCACAAGAAAGGCTATGAGGTCCTCACGGCCACCAGCGGGGCAGCGGCGCTCAAGGCGCTGGGCGAAAAAAGCGTTGACGTGGCCATCCTGGACGTAAAGATGCCCGGCATGGACGGGATTGCCACGCTGAAGGAGATCAAACGCTACCACCCCCTGGTGGAGGTCATCATGCTCACCGGCCACGGCACCTTCGAATCGGCTGTGGAGGGGTTGAAATCCGGAGCCACCGACTACCTGACCAAACCTTCGGACATCGCTGAACTGCTGGACAAGGTGGCGGAGGCGTATGAAAAACGACAGCGCCTGGAGGAAAAAATCCGGATAATCCAAAGCCGCCAGAGCGAGCGCGAAGAGGATACCCCCTGAATCGCGGCGCTCAAGCGCTCCTTCGAGGGCTTGGTCAGCAGCAGCCGCCTGATGGAAACCGGCCATCGCTCCCTGCTGGTGATCGGACCCGACTTTGAGATGGCCAGGATCATGCTGTAGGGCCGATTGCAGGTGACGGTTTTTGCACAGGCTCAAGGCGGCGCAGCTATCCGCCGCGCCAGCCGCCTGGGGTCGGTCGAGACCGGATTTTTCCGGGCACCGCGGGATTTCACCGGCCTTCCCGGCTATTAAGACCACAGGGCGCCCAACACCGACAGGGAGGACCGCCATGCCACCATCCGAGATCAACCCGACCCCAAAACCCGCCCGCTGCGGCGGGCTGCGTGGCGGCCGGATCTACTTCAGCCGGCAGACCGAGCGCAGGCTGTTTTTCATCCTGACCCTTGTCATGTTGGCGCTGGGCCTCCTCTTCCAGCTAAGAGTGCTTTAGGCCATGACCGCGCGGCCCGCCTTTTCTCTTCGCTTCTACCTGGCGACCCTGGCCCGCCTGCTGACCAACCCCCGCGCCGTTTTGAGCGAGTTGCCGCCGGATGATGGCTGGAGCCGCCCCCTGGGC
>JAABRJ010000075.1 GCA_011390985.1 Desulfobacteraceae bacterium | reverse complement strand
TCAAATCTGACAGGTATAATTGCTACAGATGAAATCGATTTAAAACAACAAAAATATTCAAGTGCCGATCCGCGGGGGGTCACGGCAGCATCCGGGGCGCAGCCCAAAACGCCGGGAGGTGCCGGGATGGCGGGAAAAAGCCGAATCGGAAAGCAAATCGCCCGCCGGCAGACGAGACGCTGCGGCGGGCGATGGGGGGCTTCGGCCATGCGGCGAACGGGTGGACCACAGGCATCGGCGCCGCGGCGGCCGCGGCGCCGGTTTCTTAGAGACGGCTAATTGACCTTGCGCTCCTTGCCGGCCCACTCCTTGTCGCGCAGCTTGAACTTCTGAATCTTGCCGGTGGCGGTTTTGGGCAGCGGCCCGAACTCGACTGTCTTGGGGGCCTTGAAACGGGCCAGATTTGCCTTGCAGAAATTGATGATGTCTTCTGCCGTTGGATTGTGGCCCTCCCGGGGCACGACAAAGGCCTTGGGAACCTCGCCCCACTTGGGATCCGGAATCGACACCACCGCCACCTCCAGAACGTCCGGGTGCCGGTAGATGACGTTTTCGACTTCGACGGTGGAGATATTCTCACCGCCGCTGATAATGATGTCCTTCTTGCGGTCCATGATCTGGGCGTAACCGTCCGGGTGCATCACCGCCAGATCCCCGCTGTGAAACCAGCCGCCTTCAAACGCGGTGGCGGTCGCCTCGGGGTCCTTGTAATAGCCCAGCATGACGTTGTTGCCGCGCATGACGATCTCCCCGATGGTCTGCCCGTCGCGGGGAACCGGTTGCATCGTGCTAGGATCGAAGACGTCCATGTAGTGGGTCAGAATAAACGGCACACCCTGGCGGGCCTTGATCTTGGTCTTTTCCTCGACCGGCAGATCGTTCCACTCCTCTTTCCAGGCGCACACGCTGTGCGGGCCGAAGACCTCGGTCAACCCGTAGGTGTGGGTAATGTTGGCGCCCATGGCCTCCACGTTTTGAATCACCGTGGGGGCCGGCGGAGCACCGGCGGTCATGATCTCAACCTTTCGCGGCAGGCGGATATCCTTGGCGCCCGGATAGGTGGACATGGTGATCAGGACGGTCGGGGCAGCGCACAGGTGGGAAACCCCTTCGGTTTCGATCATCCGGAAGATTTCCTTGGCAAGCACCTGCCGCAGGCACACGTGGGTGCCGCCCATGGCCGTCACGGCCCAGGTGAAACACCACCCGTTGCAGTGAAACATGGGCAGGGTCCAGAGGTAGACCGAACTGGGTGTAAATTTGATTTCAAGCATTTCGCCGATGGCGTTCAGGTAGGCGCCGCGGTGGTGGTACATGACCCCTTTGGGCAGGCCGGTGGTGCCGCTGGTGTAGTTGATGGTGGCCACCTGGTATTCGTCATCCACCACGATGGGCACCGGGTCGGGGGCGCCGGTGGCCAGGAAAGCTTCGTAATCGAGCCCGTTCAGAGGTTTATCGGGGCTGATGTCGCAGATGTTGACCAGGGATTTGACCTTGGGAATCGCGCCGAGGTTGGGAACCACCAGATGCGCGAACTCATTGTCGACGAAGACCGCCTTGGCATCCGAGTGATCGATGATGTAGCCGACTTCATGGGATGAAAGTCGAATGTTGACGCTCACCAGCGCGGCCCCGATCATGGGTACGGCGTAGTGGGCCTCCAGCATGGGCGGTGTGTTGGGGCAGATGAAGGCCACCTTGTCGTCCTTGCCGATCCCGATGCGGGTCAGGGCGCTGGCCAGCCGGTTGACCCGTTCGTAAAATTCGCGGTAGGTGTAACGTTTTTCACCATAGACGACCGCCACCTTGTCGGGGTAAACAGCGGCGCTGCGGACCAGGAATTTAACGGGGGACAAAACGTCGAAATTCACCTTGAGTTCGGCCATGAGTTCTTCTCCTTTCCGTGATGCGTCACGTCTGGCCGGAATGCCCGGCAGAGCGGTTCGGCGCAGCAGCGGTACCTTAAGGCTTCACGAAGCTGCTGCATCGAAAAAGCGCCCGGCTGGCGGGCGGGTGGATGGCGCCGGCGGACAGGCTGCAACGCCGGGATGGCCCGAACCTGAACGAGCGCTCGGTCCCAAGGCAATTTACACGCCGCCCAGCGAACTGTCAACCCGATTTTTCCGCCAGGTTTTTTTAACGTTCTACCCGCAACCCGCATCTGCGGTTGAAATTTCGCGGCGCCCGTATTAGGGTCAGCCGCCATTGAAAACCATGTCCCGATTTTTTGAAATCCTCCCGGAGTGACGACGGCCATGCATCATCCCCCTCCGCGACCGAAGACGGCGGAACTGGAGCGCCGAATTCTTTACGGCCTTTCCTTAGAGTGGGAAGCGGCTCTCTGGGTCCTGCCGCCCCCCCTTCGCCGGCGGATGGCAAAACCCCTTTTGACGCTCGAAAACCTCTCGTCACGGCTGGGGTACTGGCACCCCGGACGGGCCGAAATCGGCCTCAGCCGCCGTCTGGTTCTGGATTACGGCTGGGACTCGGTGCGGGAGGTTCTGCTCCACGAGATGGCGCACCAGATGGCCGACCAGGTCTTGGCAGCCGGCGCCGAAACGCCCCACGGCCCCAAATTTCACGAGGCTTGCCGCCTCCTGCGCGCCAACCCCGAGGCCTCCGGCCGCTTCCGCCCCCTGGCGGAGCGCCTCCAAGACGAGGCGCTGAGCGACGAAGACCGCCGCCTGCTGAGGATCCGCAAACTCATGGCGCTCGCCCAGAGCCGCAACCGCAACGAAGCCGAGGCCGCCATGGCCAAGGCCCACGAACTCATGGCGCGCTACAATCTCGGTGTTCTGGAACGCGGACGGCGGCGCGCTTTTGTCAGCGTCTTCGTCGGCGCCCCGGCCCTGCGCCAGCAGCGCGAGGCCTACCATCTGGCCCGCCTGCTGCAGGATTTTTACTTTATTGAAGGTCTGTGGGTGCCAACCTTCGTCCTGGCGCGCGGCAAAATGGGCCGGGTCCTGGAGATCAGCGGCACCCGTCAAAACATTCAAACGGCCAGTTATGTCCATGACTTTGTCGGTCATTTCATCCGTCGTCAATGGGCGGATTACAACCGCGACAAAGGGCTCAACCGCTTCCGCCTGACGGATTTTGCGGTGGGGATTATCGAGGGCTTCCGCTCCAAGCTGCAGCAGCATCGCGGCCAAAAATCCGAGGACCCCAAGACGCGCCTGCCGCTCAAAATCGAAGACCCACAGCTCCGGGCTTACATTGCCGACCGCTATCCCCGGACCCGGCACTTTAGAAGAAACGTTTCAAACCAGGATCAAACTGTGCTAAGGGACGGAATGCAGATCGGCCGGGAAATGGTCGTATCCCGCGGGATTACCGAACAAAGCGGCGCCGGCCGCAAGCAGTTGACCGGACCGAACCGATAGCGACCAGCGGACGGCAGCCGGCCGCACTCCCGCTGCGGCCGCTCTGGTTGGCGGCGCGGGCTGCGCCTGATTCGGGTTGCCGCCCCGGGCAGCCCCAGACTTCCTGCCGCTTAAAGCGAAGCGTGCCGTGCTGATTGACTGTCGCAATATACGCTACCGCTACCCCAATGCCGAAGCCGCGGTCTTCGCCGATCTCAGTTTCTGCCTCCGGGGACCGGGTTTCCACGCCCTCTTCGGCCCCTCGGGGGTCGGGAAGACCACCCTGGCCAGGATGATCGCCGGCAACGGCCCGCGCTACGAGGGCCGCATCGAAACCCCCGGCGTGGCACGGACGCTATACTCTTACAATCTTGAACGGCTCCCCGGCTGGTCCTGCGTCGGGGATCACATCGCCAAGGTCACCCCGCCCTCGCGCCGGGAGCGCATGGCGGATCTGATCGGCTCTTTCGGTCTGGAGGGCTGCATCGACGCTCGGTTTTCGCAGCTTTCGCTCGGCCAGAAAAACCGGGCCAACCTGACCCGCTACCTGGTGCAGGATTTCGATCTGCTCATCATGGATGAAAGCCTGGCCAATGTGGATGAAACCACCCGGGAAAAGATCCTCCTGAAAATTAAGGGGATGTTTCCGGATAAGGGGTTTCTGTACATCTCCCACAACGTGTCCGAGGTGGCCAAATTCTGCCGGGAGGTCGTCGTGCTGCGGAATACGGCCAAACAGCCCCAGGCGGTTTCCATCGCCGGCCTGGACCTGGCCCCGGACCAGCCTCTTGACAAAAGCCGGCTGGAGCGCGCCATGCTGGAGATCGTGCATGCTGCCTAAACGGATCTACCAGTTTGTCATCATCTACCTGGCAGCCCTCGGCGGCCTGCAGGCCATCAAGCTGGTTTTCGCCCTTTCGGACTACGTGATCCCCAGCCCGGCGGACCTGTGGCAGACCGCGGAAGCCGTTTTCAGCCGCTACCTGGGGGACGCCCTGAACACCCTGGCAGTGGCGATCGTGGGACACCTTCTGGCGATCGTTCTGGCCACGGTGGTGGCGATCATCGGCCGGCTGACCAACTGGGCCGGGGCCCTGATCAAGGTGGCGGCCTACAACCTTCAGGCCTACCCCATCGTGGCGGTCGCCCCGATCATCTTTATCCTGTTGGGCGATGGGCTCGCCTCGCGGCTCCTGATCGCCGCGATGATCTGTTATTTCCCGCTGTTGTTGTCGTTTATCGGCATCTTTGCGGAGCCGGTGGTCGACATCGAGCACTTCTACACCATGACCGGTCGGATGCGCTGGCAGCTGGAAGTCAAAATCCGGGCCTTTGAAAACAACGCCAAGCTGATCACGGTCACCGCCGGCAGCGCCACCCTCGCCATGGTCGGCACCATCGTGGCCGAATTTTTCGGCGCCAATGCCGGAATCGGCTACAGCCTGCGCATCGCCCTCTACCAGAGCGACCTTGCCAAGGTGCTGGTGGCCCTGTTCCTGATCGGCATCTTCACCTCGCTTTACCTGGCTTTGCTGGAAAGGATCGGGGTTTGGCTGCAGCACAAACTCGTGCTGCCCACAGGAGGAACGCTCTGATGCGCGCCCGAATCTTTGCAGAGTTCCTGTTGATCGCCTTACTGGCCTCGGCTGCGCTCGTCGGCGGCTGCGGCCCACCCGAAGGGGACCTGGGCCCGCTTACCTACCGTCTCAAATGGCTTTTCAACGTCAGCGTCGTCGGCGATCTGTACGCCGGCGCCGAGGGGCTCTTCGAGGCTGAAGGTCTCCAGGTGACCGTCAAACCCGGCGGACCGGAAAAGGATGCCATCAAGGAACTGGAGCTGGGGCATGCCCAGTTTGGGGTTGCATCCGCCGACCAGGTCATCCGGGCGCTTGCCAAGGGCTCGCCGGTGGTGGTGATCGCCCAGATCTTCCAGCAAAACCCCCTGCAGTGGATTTATCGCCCGGACCGCAATCGCTTCGAAACCCCGGCAGACTTCAGGGGCAAGACCCTGGGGGTGACCTTTGGCGGCAATGATGAGGCCATCATGAGGGCCCTCATGGCCACACGCGGTCTGAGCGAACAGGACGCCACGCTTTTCAGCGTGCGCTACGACTACACCCCGTTTTTGGAGGGCCGGGTCGACCTATGGCCGGTCTACCGCAACGCCCAGGGGGTGATCATCGAAGATAAGCTCCGGCGCGCCGGCGAGGCGGTGGCCTTTTTCGACCCCAATGCGGCCGGCGTCCGGTTCGTGGCCAATTCGGTGATCACCACGCGTGCACTCCTGGAACAACACCCCCGGACCGTCCAAAAATTTCTCAAAGCGCTCCTTGAAGGCTGGCGACGCGCAGTCGATCCTGCCCAGGCCGAGCGGGTCCTGGCCATGATCCAGCTGCACGACCGGGATACCGCCCTGCCCCTGCTGCGGCAGCAGCTGGACATTACCCGCCAGATGGTGCGGCCCACCGCCGAAACGGTCATCGGGCGGATCGATGCGGCGGCCTGGAAACAGACCGAAGAGATCATGCTGACCCAAAACCTGATTCCCGCAGCGGTGAACGTGGCCTCCAGCCTGGTGTCACCCTGACGGCGCCCCCGAAACGATGGTTCCAAAATTTATGCGATCCGCACTCCCCCTGACCCTTGTCCTGACCCGCTTTACTGAAACCGGCGGACTCTCCCCCGAGGACCGCAGCGACCCTGAAACCCGTTCCGTCGCTACCGTGACGGCGCTGCGCAACCGCTTGGCCAACCGCCCCCCCGCAGACCACAGCGGCATTCGCCGCTACCGGGCGGTTTGGGTATGCGCGGCCGTGATCGTCGCTGCGGTTTCCATCTACCAGCTCTTTCCTTCCGGGCCGGCCAACGGCCCTGGACCGAGCGCGCCCGCGGCGAAAATCACCCAACCGCAGACAGGATCAGGCGCCCTGGTTCCGGCACCTCCGGCCGCACCGGCCGCCCGTGACGACACCGTCGCGGCCGCTCCCGCCCCACTGCCCCCGGCAGCCGCATCAGCCCCTGACGTTCAGCCAAAACCCGCTGTCCATGCGGCTGAAACCATCCCGGCGCCCACTGCGCCGCAGCCATCGCCAGCGGCCCTGGCACCGACCGCTGAGGCGCCGGAGCCCCCCGCCCAGGCGAGCGCCGAGAAAATCTTCCCGAAAGCCTCTTCGGGGGTAAAACTGGTCGAGCTGGTGGTCTGCCGTAGAGTTTCCAAGCACCAGAGCACCG
>JAABRJ010000074.1 GCA_011390985.1 Desulfobacteraceae bacterium | reverse complement strand
GTCCGCCCTTGCGATGATGGTCTTCGTGCTCCTCTACCTGCCGTGCCTGGCCACGATCGCAGCCATCCGGCGCGAAACCGGCTCGCTGCGATGGACCTTCTTCAGCATCGCGTACAGCACCTCACTGGCCTGGGTGGCGGCTTTTGGGGTGTGGCAGGGGGGCCGGCTGCTGGGATTCAGCTGACAGCCTGCTGTTGTCCTGGGAGGGTTCCGTCGAACGGTGCAAGCGCCCCCCCGCGACGGCCGGGTAGGACAGCGGACGATTGCCGGGCGGGGTTTCAGCCCAGGGGTTCGACCACGATTTTGGCGGCTTCGTCCTTCCGCAGGGAGATGTGATAGCCCTTGACCTTGACGTCCATCAGCTGGTCCGGGCTTGCGACGTCTTCGACTTCGAAAATGCTGCCCCGGGCCGCGCCGATGGCCTTGAGCTTGCGGCTGACATCGCTGCGGCCCTTGATCTTCAGCAGCTTGCAGCGCTGGCCGCGGGTGAGGTCGCGCAGGAGCGTCTCGCCTTCGCTGGCGTCGATCTGGGTCTTTTTGGTGTTGAACTCCGCCAGACAGTCCTGGATGCAGCGCTGACAGTCTTCGTAGGGCTCCATCCGGTCACAGCCCTTTGCGACGTTTTCCCAGAAATTTTCAATCCAGCTGACCCCGCCCCGCGGACAGATCTCCAAAAATTCGGTAAAGCGCATCAGACGGTCCAGGATGTTGGGGGAAACCGTGTGCTCCATGCCGCAGGCCGCTTTCTCGGCCTCCTCCTCGCTGATGTGCAGGATGGTGACGAAGAAATCCTTCAACGCTTCGTGTTTGCGGACGATCTCTTCAGCCAGCGACTTGCCCTCGGAGGTGAGGGTGATGACGTCGTAGGGGGCGTAGTTGATGAGCCCTTTTTCCGACAGGGCCCGCAGGGCGCCGGTGACCGAGGAATTGTTGACCTTCAGGCGCAGGGCGATGTCCTTGGCCCGGGCGGCCTGTTTCTCCGCTACGATGTGGTAGATCGCCTCGAGATAGTCTTCCATGCTGGCGCTGAGGGTGGCACTGCCGGTCATCGGGTGTTTCCTTTGCGGTTGACGGTCGGAGCAATTCGGGTTCAATTTAGGAATACCGGAAAAATATGTCAAGGGTTTTCCATTGTACAGGCTGGCGCTAAAATAAAATAAAAATAATTTATATCAAATGGTTATCAGTCTCTTGGGGGTGGTCCGGGTCAGTTTTTGAAGTTGAACAGTTTTCGGCTTATGAAAAAAATTAAAACCACCTGAAACCCCTTTGAGTCCCTCCCGGCCGCCCGCGCCCTTGAAGTCGTTTCGTCCGGGGTTATTTTAAATGGTGATACTTTGAGGACGAGCCTGCGGCTTCCCGCTGGCCGCTTTTCGACGCAGGTTGCCGCCTGGCGGAACCTGCCGGACACCTCAGCCCGAGGAGCAAGCAGCGATGGAAACACACACCTTTTCCATTCCCGCCATTTCCTGCGGACACTGCACACGCGCCATCCAGAACGAACTGGCGGAGATGGCCGGCATCCGCTCGGTGGCGGGCGACCCGCAGGCCAAGACCGTCACGGTCGCCTGGGAGGCGCCGGCCACCCGCGCGAAGATCCTGCAAACCCTGCGCGATATCAACTACCCGGCGGTAGAGTGAGGCGGATCCGATGTCTGCGATCACCCTCACCATTCCGGTTGCCGGGATGACCTGTGCCAACTGCGCCCTGAACATCGAACGCGCCGTCCGGAAGCTTTCCGGGGTCGAAGCGGTCAGTGTGAACTTTGCCGCGGAACGGGCGACCGTCGCCTTTGATCCCCAGGCGGTTTCGATCAAAGAGATCCTGGCGCAGATCCATCAGGCGGGCTTCGCGGTGGCAACCGCGACAGTCGAATTTCCCGTGCGGGGGATGACCTGCGCCAACTGCTCCCGAAACATCGAGCGCAGCCTCGAGCGCAAGGTCGAGGGCGTGCTGTCGGCGGCGGTCAATTTCGCCTCGGAGCGCGCCGTCGTCGAATACCTGCCCGGCGTGGCGAGCCCCGCGGAGATGGGCGCCGCGCTCGCAGCGGCCGGGTTCGAGGCGATTTTGCCGAGCGCCTCGGAAACCGCGGAAGATATGGAGGCGGCCGCCCGGCGGGTGGAGATCCGCGACCAGACCCGCAAGTTTCTGGCGGGTCTGGTGCTGACCACCCCCCTTTTCATCCTCAGCATGGCGCGGGATTTCGCGCTTATCGGGGCCTGGAGCCACGCCCCCTGGGTCAACTGGCTCTTCTGGGCGTTGGCCACCCCCGTGCAGTTTTACACCGGGTGGGATTACTATGTCGGCAGCTGGCGAAATATACGCAACCGCACCGCCAACATGGACGTGCTGGTGGCGATGGGCTCTTCGGCGGCCTATTTTTATTCGCTGGCCGTCCTGCTGCTGCCGACCTTGGGATCGCATGTCTACTTTGAAACCGCAGCGGTGATCATCACCCTGATCAAGCTGGGCAAGATGCTGGAGGCCCGCACCAAGGGGCGCACCGGGGCCGCCATCCGCAAGCTGATGGACCTGAGCCCCAAGACCGCCGTGGTGCTGACTGCAGCGGGCGAACGGGAAGTGCCGCTGGCGGCGGTCAAGGTGGGCGACCGGCTTGTGGTGCGCCCCGGTCAGAGCATTCCGGTTGACGGCGAGGTCCTGGAAGGCCGCTCGGCAGTGGACGAATCGATGCTGAGCGGCGAGCCCCTGCCGGTGGACAAAACACCGGGCGACCGGGTCACCGGCGGGACCCTCAACCAGGAGGGGCTGCTCACCTTCCGGGCGACCCGGGTGGGCAAGGAAACAGCGCTGGCCCAGATTATCCGCCTGGTGCAGGAGGCCCAGGGCAGCAAGGCCCCGATTCAGGCCCTGGCCGACCGCGTTGCCGGGGTGTTCGTGCCGACCGTGATCGTCATTGCCCTGGTGGTTTTCGGGCTGTGGTGGGTGGTCGGCGGTGCGTTCGTGCCGGCCATGATCCGGCTGGTGGCCGTGCTGGTGATCGCCTGCCCCTGCGCCCTGGGGCTGGCCACGCCGACGGCCATCATGGCCGGGACCGGCAAGGGGGCTGAAAAGGGGATTCTTTTCAAGAACAGCACCGCGCTGGAGACCGCCGCGCACCTGGATACGATCGTGCTGGACAAGACCGGCACGATCACGGCGGGCCGGCCGGCGGTGACGGACCTGGAGCCCCTCGGCGGGGCCCTGGAAACGGCCCAAAGCCTGCTGCAGATCGCCGCCGCGGCTGAAAAAGGCTCGGAACATCCCATCGGCAAGGCCATCGTCGCCGAGGCTGTTCGGCAGGGGCTCTCCCTCCCACCGGCCCGCGAATTCAAGGCCGCCGGGGGGCTTGGGGTGAGTGCCCGGATCGACGGGCGCCAGGTGCGCATCGGCAAACCCGGGTGGTTTGAAGCCC
Source organism: Desulfobacteraceae bacterium (assembly GCA_011390985.1). Lineage (GTDB taxonomy): Bacteria > Desulfobacterota > Desulfobacteria > Desulfobacterales > JAABRJ01 > JAABRJ01. The sequence continues at coordinate 3,184 of JAABRJ010000074.1, read as the reverse complement.
TCGGCGCGGAGTCGGCCGCCGTCGCCGCGCGGGCGGGCGCCCTCCAGGCGCAGGGCAAAACCGTCATGGTGGTCGCACTCGATGAAAAACCGGCGGGACTGATTGCCGTTTCCGACACCCTCAAGCCCGATTCGAAAGCGGCGATCGCCGCCCTGCATCGTCAGAAGCTGCGGGTGGTGATGCTGACCGGTGACAATCCCCAGACCGCCCGCGCCATCGCCGCACAGGTCGGCATCGACGCGGTTTTTGCCGAGGTGCGGCCCGCGGACAAGTCCCGCCAGGTCCGGGAGCTGCAGGAAAAAGGGAGTAAGGTGGGGATGGTGGGGGACGGCATCAACGACGCACCCGCGCTGGCCCAGGCGGACGTGGGCATGGCGATCGGCACGGGGACCGACATCGCCATCGAAGCCGCCGACGTGATCCTGTCGAGCGGCAGCCTGAGCGGGATTCCCGCCGCCATCGGCCTGAGCCGGGCGACCCTGCGGACCATCCGGCAGAATCTTTTCTGGGCCTTCGTCTACAACATCGTCCTGATTCCGATCGCGGCCGGCGCCCTGCACCCGTTTGAACTTGTGCCCGACTTGCTGCGCAACCTGCACCCCATCATGGCCGCGCTGGCGATGTCGGTGAGCAGCCTGACCGTGGTCTCCAACAGCCTGCGGCTCTACCGCTCCGCCTGAAGCGGCCGGGCCCGCAGCCCGCTGGGGATCGATTCAACCGGCGCCCTTCACGGGGCCTTTTTTTTTGCGGCAGCCTCCGCCAGCAGCCGGTCGACGACACGCTGAAATTCAGGCAGCGGCTGGGCGCCGGTGACCACCACCCCGTTGATGACGAAGGTGGGGGTGCTGCTGAGGTTGTGGGCGGCGGCCTGTTTGCGGTCGGCTTCGACTTCAGCGGCGATCTCGCCCGACTGCCGGTCACGGTTGAAGCGCGCCAGGTCAAGGCCCAGTTCCCCGGCCAGCGCCATCAGGCGCTCGTCGGCCAACTGGCCGCTGTTTTGGAACAGCAGGTCGTGGTATTCCCAGAATTTCCCCTGGCGCTGGGCCGCCAGCGCGGCGCGGGCGGCGGGCAGGGCGTTTTCGTGGGAATCGAGGGGCAGGTTTTTAAACACCAGGCGGGTTTTCTCGGGATAGAGCGCCAGCAGCTGTTCCGCCGTATGCGCCCCGCGGGCGCAGTAGGGGCATTCGAAATCGGTGTAGGTGATGATGGTAACGGCGGCGTCCTGGGGGCCCTTGACCGGGTTGTGAGCCGCCACCTGGTCCGCGATCCGGTTTGTGAAGCTGTTTTCCAGCTGCTGCTGGCGCTGCTGGGCCTGCAGCTCCTGGTGGTACTGGGTGATGGTGTCATACAACAGCTTGGGATTTTCGCGGATCACCTGCTTGATGACTTCCTTGAGCTGCTGTTGGTCTGCGGTGGCGTCGGCGGCCGCAGCAGCGGCCGGCCCGGCCAGCAGCAAGGTCAGACACAGCGTGGTCCTGATCAGGGGTGACATGGTGGGATGCTCCTTGGTTGAAGGTGTGGTAAGGCGACTCAATTTACAATTTGAGGTCAAAATAATCAATGGGGGATCCAAGGATTTCTAAAAAACCAGTGGGTTAGATAGTTATTGTAATTTGCCTCGACAATAGTCTCATATGCCAAGGCTCTCGTTTGGGTAAAAAGATCAAGCAAAGCAATTCCTGCCTCATTGATCGCTCTCTCCACGGCCAAGAAAAAATTTTCCTTATCCAATTGAATTTGAGGTTTTTCGATCAATGGAACCGCAAAAGTTAGAGGAAAAAGAAACGGATTCAAGCTGGAAAATGGATATCGTGACAACCGCAGCGGATTCATTCCCCTGACTATTCCCGCAATGCCCTCATTGGTCAGTGATCTTGCAATGGGACTCACAAAGGTTTCATAAAGCCCCAGATTAAATTTTGAAACCGAGGAGATCGTTTCAAACATCGGTTTCAATTCTTCCCCCGAACAGTCGTCCAGTTTTTGGATATCCTCGAAAGTTCGCGCCTCAATTGCCAGTGAGCCATCATTCTGAGGGATTGCCTCATAAAGGCCTGGAGCCAGGCTTTCCAGTTGTCTGATGTGGGCAACCACCGGTCCGAGATGTTTTTTGGCAACTATTCCTGAAAGAAAAATGGCCAAATGACCTGCTTTGGGGTGGGTCACATAAACGATCCGTCTACCGAGTTGCTTGAGCGCATCCAAGCTCTCGTAGACCTTGGGAATCCACTTAAGGCACTGGGCCGGTGGCGCAATATCATCACCCTGGGAAGAAAAAACGACCAGCAGGTCATCAAAGTTCTGCATGTCGATTTTTTCTCCATCAATTTCCAGCTCTCCGCGCTCCGGCTTGTTGCCGATGAAAAGATTCATGAGCACCCAAAGAATTTCCTCCTTGTTGAGCCGCGCGTACCAATTCCACCATTTTTCCATTTGCAAGAATTTATTTCTCTCAACATCAACCTTCATCAGCGCGCGCATAATTTTTGCGAACGCCGTATTCGTCAACGAATGGGTTTCAAAATTTCCCGCAAGCAGGGCGCCGTCAAATTCTCCGTTTCCCAAATCGCTCAAAAAAGCGGGAATCAAAGCTCCGCCTGATAATCCGGCATAGGGCCGCATCGACACGCTCCACCGATTGCCCGCCCAATAGGAGAGTGGTGACGCAATTGGAATGAGGGTGAACTTCAGTTCACGATGTCTGAGTTTTGTGAAAAACGTTGCCCAGCCAGCCTGGCAATTGGCCACAAGGATAGGCCCGCTGGGGTGCGGGTGGCGCTCCGAAACCAGCTCAATGAAAGCCCTGATGGCCTCGAAAGTGTCGGGAATCGTTTGTCCGGGCTCCGGTTCTCTGGTGAAAATCACCCAATAAACCTCATAGCCCAGTTCAAGCAGGACGGTTGCCTGCGAAACATCCATGGTTCCCGCAATACCCGCTCTTCTGCCTGCCCGGGGAGAAATCCCCATCACCGCCCGGTGGTGCTTTTTGACAAAACCATCGGGTGGCTTGAGTTTGACCAGTGTGTAATTGACCGGTTTGTCAAATGTCCTGCCGTCCAGGACCATTTTGTAGGGTGTGGCCAAAACATGCTCTCGTTCAGTGTTTCTGAGGGCCTGGTTGCTTCGCTTGTGCAAAGCGTCAATCACCAACACCCATCTCCTGGCGAAATCCGATGTGTAATCA
>JAABRJ010000073.1 GCA_011390985.1 Desulfobacteraceae bacterium | reverse complement strand
CACCGATGTGGTTGATGACCTTTTGGGCGTGTTGGAGCTGTCCTTTAAGCACGGAAGAACCCACTGGAAGCACGGCGGTATCGTGGGGGTTTTCGGGTATGGCGGCGGTGTCATCGGCCGTTACTGCGACCAGCCGGCCCTGTTCCCCGGCGTCGCGCATTTCCACACCATGCGGGTCTCCCAGCCGGCCGGTAAATATTACACCACCGATTATCTCCGGAAAATATGCGATCTCTGGGATCTTCGCGGCAGCGGCATCACCAATATGCACGGCTCCACGGGGGATATCATTTTTCTCGGCACCACCACCCCCCAGCTCGAGGAAATCTTCTTCGAGCTGAACCAGGACCTCGGCGGCTCCGGCTCCAATCTGAGAACCCCCGCGGACTGTATTGGTCAGTCCCGTTGCGAGTACGCCTGTTACGACACCCAGGATCTGTGTCACCACCTCACCGTGGAATATCAGGATGAGCTGCATCGACCGGCTTTCCCCTATAAATTCAAGTTCAAGTTTGACGGCTGCCCCAACTGCTGTGTGGCCTCCATCGCCCGGTCAGACATGTCCTTTATCGGGACCTGGAAAGATGATATCCGCATCGACCAGGAAGCTGTTCAGGCCTATATCGGCGGTGAAATCCCCTCAAACGCCGGCGCCCACTCCGGCCGTGACTGGGGCCCGTTCAGCATTCAGAAGGAAGTTATCGATCTTTGCCCCACCAAATGTATGTGGATGGAAGACGGCAAACTGAAGATCGACAACCGCGAATGCACGCGCTGCATGCACTGCATCAACGTCATGCCCAGAGCGCTGAGAATCGGCAAGGACACCGGACTCTCGATTCTGGTGGGTGCCAAGGCCCCGATCCTCGATGGCGCCCAGATGGGCTCCCTGCTGGTTCCCTTCATCAAGGTCGAAGAGCCCTACGATGAAATCAAGGAAGTGATTGAGGGTATCTGGGATTGGTGGATGGAAGAAGGCAAGAACCGTGAGCGCCTGGGTGAACTCATCAAGCGCCAGGGCTTCCAGAAACTGCTGGAAGTCACCGGAATCGACCCTGTTCCGCAGCACGTTCAGGAACCGCGCACCAACCCATACATCTTCTGGAAAGAAGAAGAGGTGGAAGGCGGCTGGAAGCGTGACATCAACGAATTCAGAAAACACCATCTCAGATAAAAAGGGGGGGGAACACCATGGCATTTATTTCATCAGGGTACAACCCGGACAAACCGATGGAAAACCGGATCACCGATATCGGACCGCGCAAGTACGACGAGTTCTATCCGCCGGTGATCGCTAAAAACAAAGGCAAATGGCTGTATCACGAATACCTGCAGCCGGGCATCATGGTGCATGTCGCCGAATCCGGTGATGAGGTCTACACCGTGCGCTGCGGTGGCGCCCGCATCATGAGCGTATCCCATATCCGCGAAATCTGCGAAATCGCCGACAAATACTGCGGCGGCCACCTGCGCTTCACCACCCGCAACAACATTGAGTTCTTGCTGGACAAAAAGGACAAGATTGAGCCCCTCAAAAAGGACCTCGAAAGCCGCAAGTTCGACGGCGGAAGCTTCAAGTTCCCCATCGGCGGCACCGGCGCCGGGATTTCCAACATCGTCCACACCCAGGGCTGGATTCACTGCCATACGCCCGCCACGGATGCTTCCGGTACCGTCAAGGCGACCATGGACGTGCTTTTCGAGGACTTCCAGCAGCACCGTATGCCGGCCCACGTGCGGGTTTCCATGGCCTGCTGTCTGAACATGTGCGGCGCGGTTCACTGCTCCGACATCGCAATCCTCGGTTTTCACCGCAAGCCGCCGCTCCTGGACCACGAATACCTGGACAAGATGTGCGAGATTCCGCTGGCGATCGCCGCCTGTCCGACCGCAGCCATCAAGCCCGCCAAGATTGAGCTGCCCAACGGCACCAAAGTCAACTCCGTGGCCGTGAACGAGTCCCGCTGCATGTTCTGCGGCAACTGCTACACCATGTGCCCGTCGATGCCCCTGGCCGACACCGAAGGCGACGGCATCGTTTTGATGGTGGGCGGCAAGGTCTCCAACCGCATCAGCAACCCAAAGTTCTCCAAGGTCGTCGTGGCCTTTATCCCCAACGAAGTGCCGCGCTGGCCGACCATGACGGCTACCATCAAAAAGATCGTCGAAACCTACGCGGCGGGTGCCAACAAGTACGAGCGTCTAGGTGATTGGGCCGAGCGGATCGGCTGGGAAAGATTCTTCGAGAAGTGTGAACTGGAATTTACCCACCACCTGATTGATGATTTCCGTGATCCCGCCTATTATACTTGGCGGCAGACCACGAACTTCAAGTTCTAAACAGCGGTAACCCTTTTCAGGGGGCACGATCAGGTGCCCCCTGATTCCCAAAGAAAAGAGGCATCATCATGGAATACGCCGAACAGTGCGAAAAATTAATCGAGGAACTGAAGAAAAAGTCCAAAAGCAAATCCAAGTTTTATTTCAATGACCTGTCAAAAATTCTGGATCTCAAACCGCGGGAAGCCAAAAAGATCGTCAATCAAATGGTGACCGAGGGCATTCTGGAATATTGGTCCAGCGGCAGCACCTCCATGTATGGCCTGAAGGGGGCTGGCAAGCAGGCCGGGGCCGAACACGAAGAATAACCCCTTTTTGTGGGTGTTTTGGGCGGGTACTCAAGACATTTAAGGCCTCCCAGCAAATGGAATTTCCCAGAATCGTCATTTCAGCCTTGCGCGGGGGTTCGGGGAAAACAATCCTGTCCATCGGCATCATTGCCGCGCTGACCCACAGTGGAAAAACAGTTGCCCCCTTCAAAAAAGGGCCCGATTACATTGATGCGGGCTGGCTTGCCCTGGCGGCCGGCCGGCCCTGCTACAATCTCGACACTTTTTTAGCCTCCAAAGAAAACGTCCGCGCCTCTTTTTTAAAACACGCCGAATCAGCGGACATGGCCGTGGTGGAAGGCAACCGCGGCCTGTTTGACGGTATTGACAGCGGCGGCGCCACAAGCACCGCGGAGTTGGCCAAACTGCTGCAGGCGCCGGTGATTCTCTGCATCGACTGCACCAAGTCCACCCGCACGATGGCGGCCGTAGTGATGGGCTGCCAGCGGTTCGATCCGGAAGTCGAGATCAAAGGGGTGGTCCTCAACCGGGTGGCCGGCGCCCGCCACGAGCGCACCCTTCGCACCAGTATCGAATCCCTATGCGGGGTCCCCGTCGTGGGGGCCCTTCCCAAACTGGACCGCCAGTGTTTCCCCGAAAGGCATATGGGACTGGTCCCGACCCCTGAACACGGTTGGGCCAGGGATTCCATTGCGGCTGCCGCTGAAATCGCACGCACCCACCTGGATTTAAAGGCCATCGAATGCCTCGCGGCCGATGTCTGTCGCCCGCCCATGACCCACGCCGTTGCGGCGCCGGCCATCCGCTGCGAAAGTTTCGATCCGCTTGCACCCCCGACCCCACCGCAGGACGAAGCCGTGCCGGCGCGCCCGCGCATCGGCATTATCCGGGATTCCGCCTTTCAGTTTTACTATCCTGAAAATATTGACGCGCTCGTTGCCGAGGGGGCCGACCTCGTTTACATCAGCCCTTTGCGGGATAACCGACTGCCAGCCTTGGACGGGCTATACATCGGCGGCGGATTTCCGGAAACGCATGTCAAAGAGTTGTCGGAAAATCGGGCCTTTCGGGACGTCCTCAAAAGTCTGGCGGAGGACGGGCTGCCCATTTACGCCGAATGCGGGGGGTTGATGTATCTCGGCAGGCAGTTGGTGATGGCGGGCCGCGCCTACCCCATGGCCGGCGTGCTGCCGATCGTGTTCGGGTTTTCCGAAAAACCCCAGGGGCATGGGTACACGATTGTCAGCGTCGAGGCTGAAAACCCCTTTTTTGCAGTGGGCACCGAACTTAGAGGACACGAATTTCATTACTCCCACGTCCTGAAATGTGACGGTAGCGACCGGCGCACGGTTTTTCGCATGAAGAAAGGGGTAGGGGTTCTTGGGAAACGCGATGGCATCTGCTACAAAAATGTTTTAGCCACCTACACCCACCTTCACGCCCTGGGAACCCCGGAGTGGGCGCGAGCCATGGTCAAAAACGCCCGCGCCTACCAGCGCAAAAAGAAACAGGGTGCCCCCACCCCGTAGAGAGGGAGACACCCTGTTGCGCTCTTGTGCGCTTCAGCTTTGAATCACCCCAGGTCGGGGCGCCAGGGCCCCGGCAAAAACACCACCACAGTGCGCTTGTCTTTTTACCCGCCTACTGCGCTATATTCCCCCGCCCCATATCGAGATCTGCGGCGGGGGAATGGGCGTTGTGGACGAACCAAAATCCGGCGCGATCTTCTGGAATTGTCTATTGCCGCGTGACCCATCGCCGACCCTGGCGATCACTCACTCTTGGGGTGGCAGGTGGTACAGGTCACCGGCGCGGCCTTGGAGTTGTTTTTCTTGTTAAAGTCTTTGTGACAGGAGATGCAGTTTTGGTGCAGGGCCTCGGCGTGGAACTCCAGTTCGCGCTTGGCTTGCTCGGATTGCGCCATTTTGGTTTCCCGCCACTCCTTTTTCATTTCGCCGGGCACCGTGCCGGGAATTTTGTGGCAGGTGATGCACGATTCGACATTATCGCCCATTTTGAGATCGGTGAGCGGTTGGCCTTTGTCATCGTGATGGCAGTCGCTGCATGCCGCTTTATAGTCCTCGACATGTTTTTTGTGGCTGAATTCGACGATGCCCTTGGTGTGCTCGGTGTAGGCTGGGTTCTGCATCTTGATTACGTCGGGAACCTTGGTTCCGGCGTAGATCCCGCCGGCGACGAAGACTGTCGCCAGACCGACGAGCGCTGCGATTGTGATAGACGATTTTCTCTTCACCACCATGACCTCCTTATTTAAGGGTTCTCGGCACCACGACATTCCTAAGTTACGTGATTTTTAGCAAGACCGCCGGATTCTGTCAACGCCAAACCATTTCTCTGCGGGCCGCGCGGATCCAAAAAACCGTCCGGCAGCAAGCAGCGGCGGTCACTCCTTTTTTTGGGGTTCGGGCGCCCCGTCGGCGTCGCTTTCGGCTGGCTTGCGGGCGAAGATGCGGGCGCCGATAATGCTGAATTCGTAGAGCAGCATCAGCGGAACGGCCATCATGATCTGGGTCACCACGTCCGGCGGGGTCAGGATTGCGCCGACGATGAAGAAAAGCAAAATCGCGTATTTTCGGTTTTTTTTAAGAAAATCGACCGAGACGATACCCAGACGGGCCATCGCCATGAGCACCAGCGGCATTTCAAACACGATCCCGAACGCCAGCAGCAGCTTTGCGGAAAGGCTGAGGTACTCCCGCATGGAGGGCAGCGGGCGGATGTGTTCCGTCGCAAACCCCAGAAAAAACTTAAACCCCCAGGGGAAAACGAAAAAGTAGCCGAACAGTGCGCCGCCAAGAAAAAACAAGGTTGAAAGAAAGACGATCGGCAGGAGCACCCGGCGCTCCCGCTTATAGAGGCCGGGGGCCACAAACATCCAGAATTGGTAAAGGATGACAGGTGCCGCCAGCATCACCCCCGCCAGAAAAGAGACTTTGAGATAGGTGAAAAAAGCTTCCGGCAGGTTGGTGAAAATCAGGGTGTCGCCGCTTTTCATGACCCTGATGAGGGGCGCGGTAAGCACCTGGAACAGCTTTTCCTTGAAACCATAGGCAGCCACAAAACCGATTCCCACGGCGATAAAACAGACGATCAATCTTTTTCGCAGCTCCTCGAGATGCGCCGTAAAGGGAATTTTATCTTCCTCATGCATCTTTGGAGGCCTCTTTTTCGGCTGTTTGGGGCTCGGGGGCGTCGGCTGGGCTGGAAGTGGGGGGGGCCGGCGGCGGGCCATCGGCTTCCCCCACCGGTCGCGGTTCATCTAAATCAGCGGTTTGGGCGCGTGCCTCCTTTGCGGCCGCGGATTGGGCCGGAGCGTTCATTTGGTCGAAGGCCTGCTTGACGTCTTTCAACTCCGAATCGATTTGGATGCTTTCCTTGAGTTCGGCCGTGGCTTTTTTGAACTCCCCCAGCGCCTTGCCGAGGGAGCGCGCCAGATCCGGAAGCTTCTTGGGGCCAATGACGATCAGGGCAACGGCCAGAATGAGAAGCAGTTCAGGCATACCAATGCCAAACATGGCGTGCTCCTTGTGAAAAAATATAAAAACAGGGTGATTATTTACTGATTTTAACTCAGGGTGTCAACTGAATCCGCATTTCCAGAGCCGACGGAAAGGGGCCGGGCAACGGCGCTTTGCAGCAGGCGCCGCCGGCGACGACCGCCGCGCGGAGAGTTCAGGACGGGGCCCGATCCTCGCGCAGGACCAGAAAAAAAAGACTGCCGGGATGCTGCAGATGACCGGCGGAGATTTCGGCGCTTTGACCGCTTCCCCAGAAAAGGTCCGCCCGTCCAGGCCCCTGAATGGCGCCGCCGGTGTCCTGGTTCAGGACAAAACGCGAAAACGGCCGCCACTGGGTAATGCGGCCGGCAGCGTCCACCAGGGGTTTTTGGCACTGGATGAAGCACAGGGCCGCCGGCGGAAAGATGCGGCGATCCAGCGCGATCGAGCGCCCCGCGGTCAGGGGTACGTTGAGCGCTCCAAGGGGGCCGATTTCCTCGATTTTAAAGAAAACGAAGCTCGGGTTGTGGTTCAATACGGGGTCGATTTCTTCCGGATGGGCCTTGAGGTAGGACCGGATGCGCTGCATGGACATCTCGTCCCGCGGTATTTTGCCGGAGTCGATCAGGTGGCGCCCGATGCTGCGGTAGGGGTGCCCGTTGCTCGCGTGATAGTGAACCCGCAAGCGACTGCCGTCCTGGAGCTGAATTTGACCCGAACCCTGAACCTGAAGGAAAAAAAGGTCAAGCGGGTCTGCCACCCAGGCAACCGCTTCGGCCCGTTGTCCAAAAACCGTCGGGTTGGAGATGTCCCGACGCTCAAAATAGGGTACCACGCGGCCGTCCTGCAGTCGGCCGGTGAGGGTTTCACCTTTAAAACGCGCCGAAAAGCGCTCGAGATCAATCGTCACCAGATCGGTGGGCCGGCCGAGGACTGGAACGCTGTAAGCGGCGCTTCGGACGCGGCTTCCGGCAATAACCGGTTCGTAATAGCCCGTGAAGAGCACCGCATCGTCGGCCGGCGCCCCCGCCGCGCGGTAGACCCGGTAGTTGGTCCGCACAAATTCGTCCAGTTGCGCCGGTGTCGGGGCGGTTTGCAGAAAACCGCTGAAATGCATCAGGGCGCGCATAACCATGTCGGCCGTGACGGTGTCGGTGCCGAATGGAAACGTGCGTTCCGGCGGCAGGCGCTGCAGGTAGGTCAGGCTTTGGTGGATGGCTCCGGCCAGACCGTCGAAGGCGCGGTCGTCTGCAAACAGGGGAAGGTCCGTCGTGGTCAAAAGCCGCAGGGGAGAAGGGGGCGCAGCGGGCGGAGGGGGCGTTTTGGCCGCCCGTTCGCATCCCGTCAGGCCCAGCACCAGGAGAATCAGCACGCCAATGCGCAAACACGGATGGTGTCTCATGGGGTTCATTCGGTTTGGTCTGCGTCCAGTTTACGGGTTTTGCTGTTCAAGGTGTCCAGCTCGGGCAGTTGCCGGTTATCCTTGAGGTGGATGCCAAGGTCGGTGAAACGGCGGGCGGATGCGAACACCCGTCGCTCCAGTGAGCCGACCGCCTGGTTGAAGGTGCGGGCGCAGTGATCGATATCCTGCCCCAGCCGGTTGAGGTGGCCGGCGACGTGGTTTAAGCGTTCATAGAGCTCGCGTCCCAGCTCGCTGATCGCCCGGGCATTTTCGGTGATGGTTTCCTGGCGCCAGCCGAAAGCAATCGTCTTGAGCAGTGAGATCAGGGTGGTGGGTGTTGCCAGAATTACCCCGCGCTTGGCGCCCTCTTCGATCAGTGCGGGGTTTTGGCTGAGCGCGGCGGAAAAGAAATTCTCGCCGGGGATAAAGAGCACCACGAACTCGGGTGTGGGCGCAAACTGGGTCCAGTAAGCTTTTTGGGAAAGCTTGAGGATGTGGGTCTGAACCTGTCTGCCGTGGCTTTCCAAAAGCGCCTGTCGGGCCTGGTCGCCTTCAGCCTCCAGGGAATCCAGATATGCCGCCAAGGGCACCTTGGCGTCCACCACGATCTGGCGGTTGCCGGGAAGTTTGACCAGCATGTCTGGCCGCATCAGGCCGTCAGCGCCGACCGCGGTCTGTTGTTCAAAAAAATCGCAGCGGCGCTGCATGCCGGAGAGTTCGGCCACCCGTCGCAGGGTAATTTCGCCCCATCGGCCGCGAACCTGGGGGGTTTGCAGGGCCTTGACCAGCTTGCCGGTTTCGCGCTGCAGGAGCTGCTGGGTCCCGATCAGGGACCGCACCTGCTCCGAGAGCCCGCCGTAGGCTTTTTCACGGGTCCTTTCCAGTGACTGAATGTTGTGGTCAAAACGCGTCAACGAGTCCCTGATCGGGCTGACCAGTTCCTCCACCGCCCGGCCCTTCAGATCGAGATCTTTGCGGGCGGTTTCGAGGTGCTTGGCCAAAACGGTGTCGGCAAGGTCGATGAACGTCCGGTTGTTTTCCCGCAGGGCGTTGGCCGACAGGGCCTTGAAGGTGTCCAGCCACTGATGGCGGAGATCCTCCAGCAGGCTGATTTTTTCAGTGGTTGCCGTGCGCTCCTGGGCAAGGAGGGTTTCCAGCTCGGTCTGACGGTTTTGAATTTCGCTGTTCACCCGGTGGAGGGTCTTGATCTCCTGGGCCTGGTCCTGGAGGCGCTGCTGGAGAGGAACCAGTTGTTCGATCCGCGCAAGGGCCGCGCCGTTTTCCCGGCAGGCCTCGAGATACCGTGCATTCAGGGATTTCAGTTCCTGTTGGTGATCGGCCAGCCCTTTTTGAAGGGCCTCGTTTTCAGCCTGCTTATGCCGCAACCGCTCTTTCAAGGCGGCGATTTCGGTCTGGAAATCGGAAACGAGGGGGGTGATCCGCCGGTAAGCGGCGAATTTCGCCGCCAGCCAGCCGCCGACCGCACCGAGCAGAATTCCGGCTGACAGCAGCAGGGCAAAATCAATGATTTCCATCACGCTCGAAATCGCCACGCTTGCCGCCTGATTTTCTGAGCACGCAGATGTCGCAGATGGTCATTTCCCGGTCGACGGCCTTGCACATATCATAGATTGTCAGGGCCGCCACCGCTACCGCGGTGAGGGCCTCCATTTCCACCCCGGTCTGCCCAACGATCCGCACGGCGGCTTCGATGCGAATTCTACTGGTGGATTCGTCCGGAAAGAAATCGATCTGGGAGTGGGTGATTTTGAGGGGGTGACACATGGGGATCAGGTCGGCGGTTTTTTTGGCGGCCATAATACCGGCAATCCGGGCTGTTTCCAGAACATTGCCTTTTTTGAGCCCCTGCTGGCGGATCAGCTGGAAGGTGCTGGGGGCCATCGTGACCCACCCCTGGGCCACGGCGGTCCGATCGGTCTGCGGTTTGGCAGTCACGTCCACCATTCGAACCCGACCCTCCTGGTCAACGTGCGTCAAGTTTTCCATCTGTGTCTCCTGGGGCGCCTCCGGACGCGGCGACACGCGCCCGGCCGTTGTAAAACGGAAGGCGGTGGCTCAAGCGAAAAATTCGGTTTTGGTGGTCACGCTGGATTTGATGGCGTTGAGGGTATCGCTCAGGGCGCCGATGACGTTTTCACGGATATCCCCGGCGACGACGATGAACATGACATCATCCCCCACCGCGAGCGGCCGGTTTTCGTTGATTTCCACCAGGATTTCGACGATCCCCGCGCGTTTTTTTTGCGCCGCGACAATCGCCTTCAGGCGCTGGTGGTCGACGCTGACTTCCAGTCCGGTAGTTCTCCGCCCGTCGCGGGAGGTGCCGCGGACAACCCCGTTGTGGCAGAGCACCATGCCCACCCGGTCGAATCCGGGGTGCTGTTTCACCTGTTTTAACAATTGATTTAAACTCATCCAAGTTCCTTTGATGGGATGCCGACAGGGCGCCGCCAAAGATCAGGGGGTATCGAGCAGCGCGGCGATCTCCTGGGCGCGGGCCAGATCATCCGGGGTGTTGATGTTAAAAAAAGACCGCAGCTCGGGGTCCTGCTGGCGCAGCGATTTTTCGGAGAGGGTTCGTATCCGGAGTTTTTTGAAAAACCCCTTGATTTGGAAACGCTGGTTGTTGAGCCGTTGCGCAATCACCCCACAGCAGCGCTGGGCATAAACGGCGCAGAGGGGCTCAAAGCCCATAGACGTTTGCGGCACCACCCCATCCAGCCCCGGGGAAAGCGCGTTTAAAATCTGGTGAACCACCCCAGGCGACAGAAACGGTGTGTCGCAGGCGGCGAAAAAGGCGTAGGGTCGGGTCGCGTGAAAAAGACCGGCATGAATCCCGGTCAAAGAGCTGCGGTAAGGGAAAATATCCGTAACGATGGCGGCGTCCAGATCCAGGTAGGCCCGGGGGTCATTGGTGACAATGATAATTTCGTCAAATATGGTCTGGTAGACCGCGAGCAGGCGGTCGATGATGCGTCTGCCGCCGACGTCCAGGAAGGCCTTGTTCTGTCCGCAAAACCGGCGGCTGAGGCCCCCTGCCAGAATGACTCCCGTGCACGGAGCCGTCATGCCGGCCCGTTTTCCGTTTGAACGGCCGGATTTGCTGCCGAGCCCGCCCTACGCTTTATGTATACCCTCTCGAACATACACCTTTCCCAAGTCCAGCAATTTTTGTACGATAGGAAAAAAGCGGGACTTAATCAAGGCCTTTTGGTGGCCATGACCGCGTTGAAGGGGGTTCGGTCCAGGTTTGGAGCTGGCCCCACGGCCGGCGCTTTCCAGGGGGCGAAGAACGCCAAGATGCGGCCGATCAATTCGAAAGACACCCGCCCGCCGGTAAACCGGCGGATCCACGGCTGAAAGGAAACTTTATGGGAACCCATCAACACAAGGCCTCTGCGCCGCGCCAGGTCCGGGTCGGGATCATCAGCGTCTCCACCACCCGTTCAATCGCCGAAGACCAAAGCGGCCGGTGGATCAGCGCCCAGGCCCGCAAGGAGGGCCATCAGGTGGCGTTTCACCGCGTCATTCCGGATGATGCCGCAGTCATTGCCCGGACGGTGAGCGAGGTTCTGGCCGAGTACAGCCCCCAGGCCATTCTGGTTACCGGGGGAACCGGCATCAGCAATCGTGACGTGACCGTCGAAGCCCTCAAACCCCTTTTCCGCAAGGAGCTGTCGGCATTTGGGGTGCTGTTTGCCCAGTTGAGCTTCGAGGAGATCGATTCGGCCGCGATCCTTTCCCGCGCGACCGCGGGCGTGATCGCTTCGACCGTGGTTTTTGCCATGCCCGGCAGCCTCAAGGCCTGCCAACTGGCCTGCAACAGCCTGATTTTCCCGGAATTGGGGCACCTGGTGGGCCATCTCCAGGAAGCCTGATGAAAGCTGCCGTGGCGTGGCATCGCCCCTCGGGGGCTTGCGGAGGGCTGCTTTTGCCGATGGCACCCGCGGCAGGAGTGCGGGAGGAAAAAAGGGGGGGGAGCTTGCAGAGCTCTGGGTGCAGCAGCGTCCTAACTGGATTCCAGCGGTCCGCGCATGATCAGGTCGAAAGCTCGCCGCATGCTGCTTTGAAAGAGATCCGAATTGGGGGACTCTTGCTGTTCAAAATCGGAGAGCTGCTCATAGCATTTACGGTAAAGGGGGCTGTCCGGTATCTGCATCATTTCCCAAAACTCCCTGTCTTCACGCGCACCGAACGAACTGAGAATCAGGTTTTTGAATTCTTCGCGAATGTTGATATCGGTCATGTTGTACCCCTTTGGACCACCGCGCTGGCGGTTGTTGGCGGTCCATCAGCCTTTCGCAGCGGTTGATCATATGAAATATGGGTGGGATCGCCGCAACCCCATTGGCTTGTCGTGACGGGCAGGCCGTTAAAATTCCGGGGGGAGATAACAGAAGCCCCCCATCCCTTGCAAGGAATTTTTTGGAAAACCGGTCTCGGATCAGTTCTGGCGGCAAGCATGCCAAGCATTGGGTGCGGACCCTGAAAACCGCGCTTGCTGCCAAACCGGTTTCATTCTATTAGCCAAAACCGATTCGAGGTCAAGCCGATTTTAGCCCGGTGGTGGTTATATTTCGAGCGTCCAATCCAAAAGCGATTTACAGGAATTCAAAATGGCAAAGGTCGACAGGGACCCCATAGCCGCGGTGGTGGCCAATGACCGTGGAGAAATATTTGATTTGGATGGCTATGCGGCCGTGGGCATGGCCGGCGAGCAAATGACCCTGCTGCAGGCCGCCGAAACCTGCAAAATGCCCTACGGCAGCGAACTGATGCGACTGCCGGACCGGCGGCCGATTGTTTTCAACCGCTCGACGCTTGAGTTTGAGGTGCTGACCGAAAACCCGATGCTGCCCGGTGAAGCGGTCTTCCCGGTCGCGGCCTTCAATTCCCCCGGCTATATCCTGACCCACGTCAGTGCCTTCCGTGAAGGACCGCGCGCCGGTTATTTGCCGCTTTTTTCTTATGGTGCGGTGGGGTGGCACCGGGGGAATTTTCGATCCGCGATCCTCCAGGTTGACCGTGAACCTCGTCAGGATCTGCGGCAGATGCAACGCCGCGATGTGGCGGCCGGTGTTCGCAAGATGCGCAAGATGCTTCCCGGGAACCGTCTGCGGGCCCATCTCGAACATTGCGCCCTGGTCTACGGCTGCCCGGCCGGCAAGAATTTTTTCCTGGGGCGCTACGAAGCCCCACTCCCCACCTCGCGTTATTGCAATGCCCGCTGCCTCGGGTGCCTCTCCCTGCAGCCCGGTGAACGTGTGTCCCACTGCCAGGACCGGATTGGTTTCACCCCCGACCCGGAGGAAATTGCGGCCGTGGCCCTCGCGCACATTCAACGGGTGAGGCACAGCGTGGTCAGTTTCGGGCAGGGCTGCGAGGGGGACCCGCTGCTGGCCGCCGAGGCCGTCGAACCGGCGATTCGACTGATTCGCTCGCGCACTGCGGAGGGAACCATCAACATGAACACCAACGCCAGCCGTCCGGAGGTTATCGAAAAACTCTTTGCTGCCGGCCTGGACAGCTTGCGGGTCAGCCTCAACAGCGCCCGCAAAGCCTGCTATGAGGCCTATTTCCGCCCCAAGGACTACCGGTTTGAAGATGTGCTCGACAGTCTGGACCTGGCCAACCGTCTGGGGAAATTCGTCTCCCTGAACTACCTGAATTGCCCCGGGATCAGCGATTCCCCGCAGGAATACGAGGCGCTCAAGTCCTTTCTGGGCGCCCACCCGGTTCATCTGATCCAGTGGCGCAACCTCAATTTTGACCCCCGGCGGTATTGGCAGGCCATGGCGGCGGTTGCCCCCCAGGGCCCCCCCATGGGCGTGCGGGTTCTCCTGGCCGAGCTTCGACGCCACTTCCCCGATCTTCGCTACGGGTATTTCAACCCGCCCAGGGAACGGTTTCACGCGCCGCCGGCTCCTTTGGAGCTATGAAAAGCGGCACGCGAGCGGGTTCAGCCGGCGAGCCAGCCGACCGATAAAAAACCTATAGCCTATCCACCCAGGAGGATGTCCATGGAGATTGTCATCGGAGCCCCCGTTTCCGTGGGGCCGCCCCCCAAAAAAGGACCCGGTTCGGGACCGGGAATCGTCGAAGCCAAGATCCTCAACGTCCGCCCCCCCCGGCGGCGACCGGGAAAGCCGCCCGGGGGTCAGAAAGATCGCCGCGGCGGGCAGATGAACCTGGATCCGGTCGGTGGCCGGGTATTGGTGCTGCTGGTCCCTGAGGGGCACAACCTGCCCAAGGATATCGATAGCGGCGATTATCGCATTTTTGTCCGCTTCGCCCCCCGCCGCAAGTAGACGCACCCCGATTAAAGCGAAGCGCCTGGGCCTCGCCGACGTGCCGCGGCCGTTATGCCGGCCGATGCGAAGAGCTGACGCTGGTTTCTTTGACAGCCCACTTTTTTTGATGTATGAGGCCCATCATGGAAATGATGATCCAGATAGCCAGAATTTTGGCCGTCTTGGGGGCCGCCGCGCTGCTGGGCAACTGGTTCCTGGCCGAACTCAAAGCGGCCCGCGCCCGCAGAAAACCCTGGTATGCGCCCTATCTGAGCCCTCCGGGGCTGATCATCCTTTTTTTGATTTTTTTCCTTCCTGTTCTGATCCGTCTGCTGCAGTAAACCGCCCGTTTGAATGTCACGACCCGAACCGCGTAGTCCCCGTCGTTTCATCTTTTTCAGGAGGCACACCCCCATGGACTGGGTAGCCGCAAGGGTCATTTTTGACCCTCTTCCGACCGTCCTGGCCGCAGAGCTGATCGCGGCTGTTTTTTATGACCTGGGGGTCAAAGGGGTGGTGATCGATGACCCCGACGCCGATCCCGCCGAGGGCTGGGGTGAGGATGCCGTCCCGCCTTGCTCCGACCATGCGGTTACGGCCTACTTTCCCCGCAATGCCGATCTGGAGGCCCACTGCCGTGCGCTTGAGGTCGGTTTGAAACGGCTGACGGAAGCTGCCGGCCTTCACAGCCGGGTGGTCTATTCAGATTTGTGCGAAGAGGATTGGGCCGAGTCCTGGAAGACCTTTTTCTGGCCGCAGAAAGTGACCTCCGCTATGGTCGTCAAACCGACCTGGCGGACCTATGAACCCCGCGCCGGCGAATCGGTGATTGAAATCGATCCGGGAATGGCGTTCGGCACCGGTGCGCACCCGACCACGGTCCTGTGCCTGCGCCTGCTGGAGACCCAGGTCAAACCCGGGGCCGCCTTTTTGGATGTCGGCACCGGCAGCGGTATCCTGATGATCGCCGCCGCCAAGCTGGGGGCTGCCAAGGTCCGGGGCGTTGACAACGATCCGGTCGCGGTTGCCGTTGCGGAAAAAAACCTGCAGCTGAACAATCTTGGGCCGCCCGCTTGCCAGGTGTCGTGCGGCGATTTGGTGGACGGCATCGCGGGGCGCTATGATCTGGTGACGGCCAATATCCTTCTGCCGGTCATTTTGGAGTTGCTGGAGCGGGTGGAAGGGGTGCTCGCAACAGATGGGGTGTTGATCTGCTCTGGGCTTCTGGCCCAAAACCGCGACGAAGTGGTGGCCCGGATGCAAAAAAAGGGGCTTGCGGTCGAAACGGTTCTCATCGAGCAGGCCTGGATGGCGATTGCCGCCCGCCGTAGGTCGTAGAAGAAATCCAAATTGTTGCCAATTTGGCCCCCGCAAAAGGTAAAACCTGCCTCGCTCAGGTTGATCGGTCCGGCCGTTCAGTCTCCGATTCGAACCAACTGGGAGGCGGGCACCAGTTTGACGCTTTTTTTCAGCATCGGCAGTTGTTCGGCTAACACCGTGTAGGTGGCGGGGTGGGGGTGTCCGATGCCGACGGCGCTGCCCTGCCGGCGCGCCAGGGCCACCAGCCGTCGAACCTGGCGGCGGATTTCCGTTTCATCGGTCACATGGTCGAGAAAAACATCCCGCTGGGCAAACGGAACCTGAAGCAGGCGGGCCGACGGCCGGCAGAGGCTCTCGGAAGTGGTGCGGCTGTCGATGAAAAAAAGCCCTCTTTTTTTGAGGGTTGAAAAAATCTGGTACATTTGGGTGGAGTGCTCCGTCATGCGGGAGCCCATGTGGTTGTTGACACCCATGATGTCGGGAACGGCGGCCAGGTTTTTCTCCAGCTGGCGGATCAGTTCGTCCGGTGTCATCGAAACCAGCAGGGCCCCCCGGCCCGGCTGGATCTCGGGGTATTCCTTGGGTTCCATGGGAAGGTGCAGCATCGCCTCCATCCCTCTGGCGCGCATTTCCCCGGAAATCGCCTGCTGGAAAGGGCTGAAGGGCAGAATCGAAAACGTGACGGCGTTGTCGAGGGTCATGAACTTGGTCGCCATGCCCTGGTCGTAGCCGATATCGTCGATGATCAGGGCCACGCGTGGGAGCTCTGCCGGGGGCGCAGCGGGTGGCGGCAGCGGTGGTTGGGGTCGCGTTGCACGCTGGTCTTCGGTTGGA